>JBBRZU010000011.1:0-41735 GCA_038236425.1 Lysobacterales bacterium | reverse complement strand
GCTGGCGGCGATGCCGCCAACGACCCCGAAACCTACGCCGACCTGTTGCCGGAGCCCAGCTCCGACAATGACCCGGCCTGACATCGAAAGACCCATGGATCCCGATCGAATCCGCCGTATCGTCGAGGCCGCCTTGCTGGCCTCGCAACAACCCCTGACCATCGCCCAGTTGACCGCGCTGTTCGCGGACGACGACAGCCCTGGCGTCAACTCCATCCAGCAGGCGCTCGATGTGCTGCGCGAACAGTCCGTCGACCGTGGCGTCGAGCTAGTCGAAGTTGCCTCGGGCTTCCGCTTCCAGGTCAAGCAGGACGTGCATGAGTTCGTCGCCCGCCTGTGGACCGAGCGCCAGGCCAAGTACACCCGCGCCACGCTCGAAACACTGGCGCTGATCGCCTACCGCCAGCCGATCACCCGCGGCGAGATCGAACAGATCCGCGGCGTCGGCGTGAGCTCGAGCACGGTCAAGCTGCTCGAGGAGCGCGAGTGGATCCGCGTGATCGGTCATCGCGACGTGCCCGGGCGCCCGGAACTGTTCGGCACCACGCGCACCTTCCTGGATTATTTCGGGCTCAAGAGCCTCGATGGCTTGCCTGCGCTGTCCGAACTCAAGGACATCCCCGAACTGGAACCGCAATTCCCGTTCGACGGCCCGCCGGGTGTCGCGTCCGCGGCGATGGCTGACGCCGACCTGATCCCTGGCATCGAACCGGATGCCGATCTCGATGCTGACCAGGACGCGGACTTCGACGCGGATTTCGACGTGCGCGTCGAGTCGCCGATGGATTCCGCATCTGAAACCGAAACCGAAACCGAAACTGAAAACAGCGCCGACGAAGTCGCCACTGCCAGCAACGCCGATCCCGGCGATTCCACCCCTGATGAGGCCGGCGTTACCGTCGTGCCGGAGCTTCGCAATGACTGATGTCCCCAGCAAGAAAGTCCTGTCCCTGAAAGATCGCGCGAGCGACACGGGCAGCAAGATCGAAGAGCGCCTGCACAAGGTGCTCGCGCAGGCGGGCCTTGGCTCGCGGCGCGCACTCGAGGAGCGCATCGCGCAGGGCGTGGTCAAGGTCAATGGCGAGGTTGCGCGCACCGGGCAGTCGGTGGCGAGCGGCGACCGCATCGAACTCGACGGCAAGACCTTCGTTGCCACCGCGCTCACCGAACCGTCCAGCGTGCTGATCTACAACAAGCCCGAAGGCCAGGTCACCTCGCGCGAAGATCCCGAAGGCCGCCCGACCATTTTCGATGCACTGCCGCGCCTGAAGGGTGCGCGCTGGATCGCCGTCGGCCGCCTGGACATCAACACCACCGGCCTGCTGCTGCTGACCACGGACGGTGAGCTGGCCAATGCGCTGATGCATCCGTCCAACGCCATCGAACGCGAGTATGTGTGCCGTATTCCCGGCGAAGTCGGCGACAACGTGATTGATCGCCTGACCCGCGGCGTCGCGCTGGAGGATGGCCCGGCCAAGTTCGAAAAGGTCGAGCGCATCAACGCCAGCGGCTCGCATTCCTGGTTCCAGGTGATCGTGACCGAGGGCCGCAATCGCGAAGTGCGTCGCCTGTGGGAATCGCAGGGTTTCCAGGTCAGCCGGCTCAAACGCGTGCGCTACGGCGATGTCACCCTGCCCCGCCTGCTCAAGCGCGGCGCTTGCGTCGAAATGGAAGCCGAGAAAGTCGAGGCGATCCGTCGCCTGTTCGGCCTGGAAAACAACGCGCCCGTGCTCACGCTGCAGCCGGTGATCGGCCAGCGCAAGTCGCGCCCGACCGAGATCCGCATCGGCAAGGACCGCGCGCAGAATTCCTTCCTAAACGGCCATGTGAACGAGGAGGCGCGCGAACTGCGCCGCTTCGACAACGTGCGCGAAGACAAACCGCGCGGCCGTGGCCGCCCTGGCCCGGGCGGCCCGCGCAAGCCGTTCAAGGGCGGCGGGCAGAAGACCTTCCACGGTCCGATGGGCAGCGATCGCCCGGCCGGTCCTGGTCGCGGCAACAAGGCGGCCGGCGCGCCGGGTCCGCGTCGCGACGACAACTTCGGCAATCGCGCGGAACAGCCGCGCAGCGATCGGCCGCATAGCGATCGTCCACCGGGCGATCGTCCGCCAAGCAATCGTCAGCCAGGCGATCGTCCGCACGGCGATGGTCCACCGCGCGATCGTCAGCCAGGCGATCGTCAGCCGGCTGATCGTCAACCGCAGGGGCCGCGCGGGCCGCGCCCGGCGTATGGCCAGCCCAGTCCCTACGGGCAGCCCGGCCAGCGCGCCAAGACATCAGGCAAACCGCATTCAAGCAGCCGCGGACCGAATCCCGGGCAACCGGGAGGGGATCACAACTCCACCGAATTCCGCAGCTGGTATGTGCCCGAGGGCGTCGAGACCGGCTCGAAGGTGGCACCGCCGCGCGGACAACGTCCGCCTGGTGGCCCGGGTGGCCCGGGTGGCCATCGTGCCGGCCCCGGCAATGCTGCAGGCCAACCCGGACCGCGTGGTCCGCGCAAGCACGGCAACGGACCCCGGCCGGCGCACGGCAGCGGCCCACGGCCGCAGGGCAATGCTCCGCGGCCGCCCGGCCCCGGTGCGCGTCCCCAGGGCAATGGACCGCGTCCGCAAGGCAATGGCCCTCGACCGCAGGGCAATGGCCCCCGGCCGCCATTCCGCAAGCGTCCTGAAGGCCTGCCGTCCGACGATTGATCGGGGCGACTGCAGCGATCGACTTCAGTTGTCGACTGATTCGGTCGAGTGATTCGGTCGAGTGATTCGGTCGAGTGATTCGGCCAACTGCTTCGGCCAACTGCTTCGGCCAACTGCTTCGGCAGATGGCTCCATCGCGCGGCGCGCGGTTCGCGCGCAGGATCGGTCAGGGCGCGTCGCGCCGCACGACGAAATCGGCGGCGATGGTTCGACCGTCCGATAGGACAAGTTCGATGCGCGCGTGATCCCCGGCTTTCAGCGCGCGGCGCGGCTGCATCAACATGATGTGGTTGCCACCCGGTGCGAAGCGCAACTCGCCACGCGCGGGCACCTCCAGCGAATCAGCCTCACGCATCATGCTCATGCCGCCGGACTGCTGCGTGGCATGCAACATCGCGCCGCCAAAATCCGTGCTGCGAGCCGACGCGACGGCGGCCGCCTTGGCACAGTCGTTGCGCACGCGTGCATAGCCGGCCAGGACTTCCGAGCCCGGGGGCGCGGCGCGAATCCAGGCCTTGTCGACGATCGGCAGGCATGCCGCTGCCGACGTCTGCGCGGACGCGGCGCGGGCAGGTTTTGCAGGAATGTTGCCGGCCGCGCTGGCAGCTGGCGATGCAACCGCAGCTGAAGCGAACAGCAGGGAAATCAACCCCGGAGGCAGGTGAGATGCGTTCATATGCCTATGATAACCCTGCAAATGGAGTAAACCGATGACCCGATCCCACCTGACCACCGCACTGACTGCCGTGCTCGCGACCGTTTTCGGCGCCAGTGCGTCTGCCGCGGATACCCTCACCGTTTACAGCGGTGACTTCGAGACCGTGGCCCAGGGCGAAGTCCAGGCCGGCGGGCCCGGGTTCGCCCTCGTCGAACGGCATACGCGAGTGCAGTTGCGCGCCGGGGACAACGAGGTTCCCCTGGCTGGCCTGCCGCGCGCACTCGATGCTGCATCGGTCGTGGTCACCCCGCCGACCGGCACCAGCCTGCGCGGGCAACGTTTCGATTTCGCGCTCGCCAGCCAGGACGAACTGCTGCGACGTGCGATTGGACAGACCGTGAACGTGGAGCAGTCGGTCGGTAACCAGCGCCAGACCTACACCGGCATCCTGCTCGCCGCTGGCGAAGGCATGACCCTGCGCCTGCCCGACGGGCGGATCAAACTTCTGTCGAACTACTCGAGCTTCGAGCTGCCGCGCTTGCCGCAGGGCGTGGTGAACGAACCCACGCTCGTGCTCGCCCTTGCGAGTGATCGCGCAGTGGACGGCGATCTCGGCCTGGCATACGCCACCGCTGGCCTGGCGTGGCGCGCCGAGTACAGCGCACGCGTGCAGGGCCAGGCGAAGCAGTGCCGCATGACGCTCGATGGTGCCGCGATGGTGGTCAATCGCTCCGGTATGGATTTCCGCGATGTCGCATTGACGCTGGTCGCCGGCGAACCGAATCGCGCCCGGGCAGCAGCAATCCCGATGGCTGCGATGGCACGCGACAAGATGGTGATGGCCGAAGCGGCGCCCGAGCCCTTCGCCTCGGGCGAATACCATGCCTACCGGCTGCCGAATCCCGGCACCGTGTCCCAAGGCAGCGTGCAGCGGCTGCCGCTGGTGGCGCCGGCGAACAATGTCGAGTGCGAACGTCGCTATGAAACCAGCGCACAGGGCAATGACTGGCGCCCGCCCTTCCCGATCATTGACGAGAATTTCAATGCCGGCGAAGGCCAGGCGCAGCCAGTGCAGGCAACGGTGCGATTCGCCAACGCCAAGGCCTCAGGATTGGGCATTCCGCTGCCGGCAGGCCGCGTGCGCGTGTTCGAGGGCAATGACTTCCTCGGCGAAAGCTCGCTCGACCACACTCCGGCCGGCAAGGACGTGGCCCTGGTCGTGGGCAATGCATTCGACATCTCTGCCACGCGCACCCGCGAGTCGTTTGCGCTCGACCGGGCCGGACGCACGATGACCGAAACCGTGCGCGTGCAGCTGACCAACGCCAAGCCGACGGCCGTGGTGGTGCGGGTCAACGAGCGCATGGGTCGCTGGACCGACTGGGAGATGGTGTCGAGCTCGACAGCGATCGCCGCGCGTGATGCCCAGGCGGTCGCGTTCGACGTGCCGGTTCCGGCGAGCGGCAAGGCGACCTTCAGCTACACCGTTCGCTATCGTTGGGCGGAGAGTGTCAAAATCCCCTGATCAGGCAGACAGGGAAGCAACATGATCGAAGTCATCGCACACGGCGCAGTCCGCGAGATCAAGCTCGCCCGCCCACCGGTCAATGCACTGGACCTCGAATTGTTGCAGGCGCTGGTGAGCGCGGTGGACGATGCCGTGCGCGACGGCGTCCGCGGGCTGGTGCTTTCCGGTGGCGAGAAGGCATTCTCCGGCGGCCTCGATGTGCCCTACCTGATGGGCCAGGATCGTGCCGGACTGGCTGCATGCTGGAGCCAGTTCTTCGCCGCCGCGCGCGCGATCGCGCGCTGCCCGGTGCCGGTGGCCGCGGCGATTGCCGGGCACAATCCTGCCGGCGGTTGCGTGCTTGCGTTGTGCTGCGACTACCGCGTCATGGCGCGCGGACCGTTCCGCATCGGGCTCAATGAAACCCAGGTTGGCCTTGTGGTACCGGACGCAATCCAGTTCCTGCTGCGCCGGGCGGTCGGCCCGCAACGTGCAGAGCGGCTGGTGGTCTCGGGCACGATGGTCGAATCGGAGCTCGCGCACAAGCTCGGCTTGGTCGATGCGCTCGATGAACCAGGCAACGTGGTAGGCCATGCGGTGCAGTGGCTGGACAGTTTGCTCGCCCTGCCCTCGTCGCCGATGCTGGCAACGCGCCGCATCGCGCGCGCCGATGTCGTGGCGGTGCTGGAATCGTTTACCGATGCCGATCTGGCGCAGTTCCTCGACGGCTGGTACAGCGCCGACAGCCAGACTGCGTTGCGCGCGGTAATGACGCGGCTTGGGAAATAGCTTCGGCGCTCAGTCCGCGCCGGTTGCGATTGGCCGCGCGGGATCGCTGATCCAACCACTCCACGATCCGGCGTAGACGCGTGCGCCGGTCAAGCCTGCATGTTCCATCGCCAGCAGTCCCTGGCAAGCGGTCACGCCCGAGCCGCAATTGAAGATCACCGCTGAGGGCGGTGTATCGCCTATCAGTGCAAGAAAGTCGGCGCGCAGCTGCTCGGCGGGAAGGAAGCGTCCTTCGGCCAGGTTGTCGGGATAGGGCCGGTTCCGGGCGCCCGGGATATGACCGGCGCGCGTATCGAGCGGCTCGACGTCACCGCGGAAACGCTCGCGCGCACGGACGTCAATCAACTTGCCGCCGCGCTCCAGGAAACCGGCCACGGCGCTCGCGTCGGCGATTGCCGCCTGGTCGAACCGACCGTCGTAGGCGCCGGGGGCGATGTCGGGCGGCGTCGATTCGAGCGCAAGCCCCTGCTCGACCCATTGCCCGAATCCACCATCGAGCACCGCGACGCGACGATGGCCGAGCAGCCGCAGCAACCACCACAGCCGCGACGCGGCCATCGCGCCATCACCCGCGTCATACGCCACCACTTGATGCGCAGGCGTGATTCCCCAGCGCACGAGGGACGCGCAGAAATCCGCAGCGTCCGGCAGCGGATGCCTGCCCGCGCTGGCCGGCTTGCGGTGATCGCTCAGGTCGCGGTCGAGGTCGGCATAGGCCGAGCCGGGAATATGCGATGCCTGCCAGGCACGCTCGCCAGCACCGGGGTCGGCGCCCATGAGCACGAAGCGCGCATCCACAATGCGCAATCCGGGATCGCCCAAGTGCGCGGCGAGTGTGGCCGCGTCCACCAGCGTGGTCCAATCCATCCCGGCTGCTGTCGTGGTCGTTGTCATCGGCTGTCCTCCAGGCGCTTGCGCAAGTTCACCAGCATGGCGGCGGTCGCGCCCCAGATGCGATGCTGGTTGAACTGGAACTCCACCAGCGTGCGTCGACCACCACGATAGTCCAGGTCGAAGCTGCGCGCATTGGCCGGCTGCATCAGGAACTCGAACGGTACCTCGAACACCTCGTCCACTTCGCCCGGATCCGGACGCGCGGCGAAGTCCGCGTCGATCTGTGCAACCAGCGGGAACACGTGGAAACCGGTGATGGTCACGAACGGATCCAGGTAACCGAGCGCCTCGGCCTGGTGACCGACCAGCCCGATTTCCTCGCGCGCTTCGCGCAAGGCGGCGGCCGCGGGATCCTGATCGCCGGACTCGATCCTGCCACCGGGGAAACTGACCTGGCCCGCGTGGTGGCGCAGTGCTTCGGTGCGCCGCGTCAGCAGCACCTGTGGGCCGGCGCCGCGGTCAACCAGTCCGACCAGCACGGCCGCAGGGAGCAGGCTTCGCCCACCATCAGGCAACAGGTCGGCCAGTTCATCGAAATTCCAGCCCGGGCCTTGCGGCGGAGAGGCGAGCGGATGCAGTGCGTGGGCGAGCCGCTCGATGCGGGCTGCCGCGGTAGTCACCGTCGCTGCGCTTCGCGCTGCGGCAACACCAGTTCGAGCCAGCGCAGGCGCTGGTCGTCATTCATGTGCGGCCAGGCCGCGATTTCGTCGGGGCTGCGCAGGCAACCTTCGCACAGGCCCTGCGAATCAAGTGCGCAGATGCCGATACAGGGGCTGAGGACAGCGCGAAATACGGGGACGGACATCGGATGGAATCCGCGCCGGCGTTGCGCCGGCGCGGATCAAGTCACATTACTTGACGCTGACCAGCCGGACTTCGAACACCAGGGCCTGGTTGGGGCCGATCGGCGAACGCGGGCTGTCGCCATAGGCCTTGCTGGCCGGCACGTAGATCTCGTAGCGCGAACCGGTCGGCATCAGCACCAGCACTTCCTTGACACCGGCGAGTTCCGGCGGAAGCTCGCTGATCTTCACGGACACGGCTTCGCCATTGCTGTCACCAAGCGCCTGGCCGGTGCTCAGCGAACTGCGCAGGCTCATCGACACCGTGCTGGCCGAGGTCGGCTTGGCGCCCGAACCGGCATCGATCACGCGGTACTGCACGCCATCAGGCAACGACACCACGCCAGGCTTGGACTTGTTGGCGGCCATGAAGGCATCCGACTTGGTCTTGTTCTCGCGCGCAACCTTGTCGAACTCGGCCTTTTCCTGCTCGGCCATCTTGCGGCTGAAACTCTCAAGCGTGGTGCGCAACTGCTCCATCGGGACAGTCGGCTCTTTCTTGGCGTAGCCGTCCTGGGTACCACGGACGAGCGCGGCGACGTCGACGTCAACCTTGTTTTCGGCAAGGCCGCGGGCAAGGCGATAGCCAAGCGCGTAGCCGAGTGTGGTGCGGTTGGTCGCGGTGGATGCGGGCGCAGAAGAGGACGGCGCGGCGGTTTGGGCGACAGCAAAGCCGGAGCTCAGGGCAAGGGCGGCCGAAACGGCGGCCAGCAAACGCAACTTCATCGAAATCTCCAGGGTGGGGGTACGGACGGTTGGGTCCAGCAGGACGCGATAGGATACCGGCCTGCGGGGCCGGCTACCAGCGACGGCTCCGGCACCAACCGGGCTCAGACCCGCCCCAGCCTGCAAAGTTCCCGGAGAAACGACCTGTGTCCAACTTGCTCATCGACGATCGCGGCGCTGTTCGCTGGATCACCCTGAACCGGCCGGACAAGCTGAACGCGCTCAACGCCGAGACGATCGAGGAACTGCACGCGGCGTTCGCTGCCGCCGCCGATGCCGCGGCCATCCGGGTCGTCGTGCTGACCGGCACCGGACCGAAGGCGTTCGTGGCAGGTGCCGATATCGCCCAGATGCAGGGGCAAAGCCCGGTCCAGGCCCGCGATTTTTCCCGTCGAGGCCAGCAGCTGATGTCGCGTATCGAACAGTTGGGCAAGCCGGTGATCGCGATGGTGAACGGATTTGCCCTGGGCGGCGGTCTCGAACTGGCGATGGCCTGCCACCTCCGGCTTGCCTCGGAGACGGCCAAGCTCGGTCAACCGGAAGTGAACCTCGGCCTGATCCCCGGCTTCGGCGGCACCCAGCGCCTGGTTCGCCTGTGCGGTCGTGGCGTCGCCCTGGAGTTGTGCCTGCTCGGCCAGCCCATTGATGCGCGGCGCGCCCAGGCAGTGAACCTGGTGACATCCGTCTATGCCGCCGATGCGCTCGAAGCGGAAACCACCGCACTGGCCGGACGCCTCGCGTCGGCAGCGCCGCTGGCATTGCGCGGGGTACTCGACTGCGTGCTCACCGGCGCCGATTCGCCATTGTCCACGGGGCTGGAGTTCGAAACCCAGGCCTTTGCAGTCTGCTTCGCGACCGATGACATGCGCGAGGGAACCAGCGCATTCCTGGAGCGGCGCAAGCCCGACTTCCAGGGCCGCTGAATGCAGCGCGATCCCGGTGCCGTCGTGGAATTGCCCTGCATCCGCTGCGGCGATTGCGCACGCGCCTGCCCGGAGTCGATCCCGGCGTTGGCGCTTTGGGATGCACTGCGCGCGGGCCGCGACGATCTCGCTGCGAGCGCGCGGCTGGCTGACTGCAGCGGCTGCGGCGAGTGCGACGCGATTTGCCCGAGCACGATTCCGCTCGCCGTCCGCTTCGTTGCCGCGCAGGCGCGCCAGCTCGAACGCTCCGCGCTGCTGGCGCGTGCCGCACCGGCGCGGGAGCGCTTCGAACAGCGCAACCTGCGCCTGCAACGGGAATCGCGCGAGCAGGCCCGGCGTGACGCGGCACTGTCACGCGAAGCGAGTTCGCACGATGCCGTCGCCGCCGCCATCGCGCGTGCTGCGGCACGGCGCGCCAAGCCGCCCCAGGGCGGCCCATGACGATCAGCCGACCGCATCGCGTACTGGATCGGGTCAGCCTGCCGGCACGAACCGCCTGGTTTGCCGTTGCCGCGCTGCCGCTGGTGCTGCTGCGCCTGATGGAATCGCCAAGCGCATTCACGCGCACGCTGGCGCTTGCCTTGCTGCTTGCCGCCGTGCTCGAGTTCAGCGCGCTGGTGCTGCTTCGGCGCCCGCTTCACCTGGCCTGGCACGACGAGTCCGCCTGCGCCACGGCGCTGCTGCTGCCGCTGTGGTTTGCTGCAGCCCTGCCACCGGCCGCGCTGCTGACGGGATTGCTGGCGACGCTTGCCTATCGCCTCGCAGCCGGCGGTATGGGACGCACAGTGTTCCATCCGGCCGTCGTCGGTATCGCCGTGATTGGCGCGAGTGGACTTGCGGGCACGCCAGTGCATGATGCCGTCCCCATCGCGCTGGAGACGCACTGGCCGTGGCTGCTGGCTTGCACCGTTTCCGCGGCCCTGCTCGCCTGGCGCCTGCGCCGCGACCTGCGCGCTGCGCTGGCGCTTGTATTGGGCCTGGCCCTTGCTGATGTCATTGCGCGGCGTTTGTTCGGAATGACCATCGAGCCAACGTGGACGCAGGTTGCACTTGCCGCGGCACTCATCGCCACCGATCCCATGTCCACGCCGTCGGGACCGCAGGCGCGGATCGTATTCGGCGTCCTGACGGCTGTCGTTGCTGCGCTGTTGGCTGTGTCGGGCGCGGCGGTCATCCTGCCCGCCGCGTTGTTGCTGGCGCAGGCGGCATCGCCGGCGCTGGATCAAATGACGCGCACCCGCGCTGCCCGCCCGGGCGCATCGCCGGCATGAAGCCCGCCGCACGCCGCGAGTTCTTTGCCAGGCTTGCCGAACTCGACCCGCACCCAAAGACCGAACTCGAGTACGCCACCCCGTTCCAGTTGCTGGTGGCGGTCATCCTGTCCGCGCAAGCGACCGATGTCGGCGTCAACAAGGCCACCCGCCGGCTGTTCCCGGTCGCACCCACGCCCGAAGCGATGCTGGCGCTGGGCGAAGACGCGTTGCGCCGCGCAATCTCGAGCATCGGCTTGTTCAACGCCAAGGCCGCCAACGTCTACGCCACGTGCCGCTTGCTGGTCGAGCGCCATGGCGGCGAGGTCCCGACAACGCGCGAGGCGCTTGAAGCGCTGCCGGGCGTCGGGCGCAAGACCGCCAACGTGGTCCTGAACACCGCCTTCGGCGAACCGACCATTGCCGTGGACACGCACATCTTCCGCGTCGCCAACCGCACCGGCCTGGCCCCCGGCAAGGATGTTCGCGCGGTGGAAACCGCGTTGCTCAAGGCCGTACCCGCCGAGTATCGCCAACATGCGCACCACTTGCTGATCCTGCACGGACGCTATGTGTGCAAGGCGCGCAAACCTGATTGCCCACAGTGCATCTTGCGCGATTTGTGCGCATTCAAGGGCAAAACCCCGCCCGACGACGGCTAACTCCAGCCTCATTGTTACAAGCCTCGGCCCGCGCCAGCGCGTCCAGCCAGCGCGTCCAGCCGGCGCAGGACCGCAACCTGCACGACGCGCAATCGTCATGTGTCGCTATTGTCACAATAACGAAACCTTTACTCCCTACGCTGCGCTGGTCTTCCAACCACCCCGCAGGGGATTCGCCATGACCTTGACCCGCAGCCTGCTCACCCTCGCCGTCCTTTCGGCGATCTCCGCCCCCGCCTTTGCCGACGTCGAATTCGACGTGATCGCCGGCTCGGAGATCAGCTTCGAGGGGCTCCTCCAGGCCGACGCCTACAAGTACAACAGCGACTTCGCCAACCTCGGCGTCACCTCCGGCGCCTCGCTTGGCGACGGTCGCGACACCGACTTCGGCATGCGCCGCGCCGAGATCGTGTTCAAGGGCAAGGGCCCGGGCATGTGGAGCTGGGTCGTGGGTTATGACCCCAAGGCCGACAAGTTCCTCGACGCCAACATCGCCTACAAGTTCTCCGGCACCACCACGCTGAAAGTCGGCCAGTTCAAGCAGCCCAACAGCCTGGAAGAACTCAGCAGCACCAAGAACAACGACTTCGTGTCGAAGGCCATGACCACCAACCTGCAGGCCGTATCGCGCCGCGTGGGTATCTCGCTGGCTACCGGCGGTCCGAACTGGACCCTGACCGGCAGCGTGTTCACCCGCGAGATGACCAAGAACCTCGGCGAAGGCAATGGCTATGGCGTGCGCGGCACCTGGGCGCCGATCCTCGAGACTGGCAGCATCTTCCACCTGGGCGCGTCGATCGTGGATTACGCCGCGCGTGACGCAGGCAGCGCACCGGGCGTCACGCCGGTGGTGAACGGCGACGGCCGCGCCCGCTTCCGCGTGCGCCCGGATGCCGACTTCACCGGCACCCGCCTGATCGATTCCGGGCAGCTCACCGACGCCAAGCGCATCCGCACCTTCGGTGGCGAGGCCCTCTGGGTCCACGGCCCGGTCAAGCTGCAGGCCGAGGCCATGCGCACCAATATCGGCCGTGACCTGCACAGCGACTACAGCTTCGACAGCTGGTACGTGTCCGGCCTGTGGAACCTCACGGGCGAGACCTGGGGCTACAAGGAAGGCGTGGTCAGCACCCCGCTCCCGAACGAGCCGGCCGGCGGCATGTGGCAGCTGGGCGTGCGCTATGACAAGGCCGATCTGAACGACGGCAGCTTCACCGCCCCGTCAACCGTCAATGGCGTCCTGGGTGGCAAGGAAAGCAACTGGACGGTCGGCGTGAACTGGTACCTGCGCTCGAACTTCAAGATCGCGTTCAACTACGTGAAGGTGAACAGCGAGCGCTACAACACCACCGTGAAGGGCTTCGTGTCGGACGACCCGAGCATCCTCGAGATCCGCACCCAGCTGTATTGGTAATCGGCTGGCTGAGTAAACGGCACCTTGACCGGCAGCGGCGCTGTCATGCCGCTGTCATGTTCCTCGCCAATCCTATGTACGCCGGGCCCACAGGGTCCGGCCAATCCCTTCCAGGAGTTTGCCCCGTGATCAGTTCCATCCCGCGTCGTCTCGCCGTGTTCGGCCTCGCCGCCGCCATGGCATTCACCGCCCAAGCCGACAACGTCACCGGCGCTGGCTCGTCGTTCGTGTACCCGGTGATGACCAAGTGGTCTGCCGATTACAACGCCGCGACCAAGACCCAGGTCAACTACCAGTCGATCGGCTCGGGTGGCGGTATCGCCCAGATCAAGGCCGGCACCGTCGACTTCGGCGCATCCGACGCCCCGATGAAGCCGGCGGATCTCGACAAGTTCGGCCTTGGCCAGTTTCCGACCGTGATCGGCGGCGTGGTCCCGGTGGTGAATATCCCCGGTGTTGCCGCGGGCAAGATCCGCTTTACCGGCCCGGTCCTGGCGTCGATCTTCCTCGGCAAGATCAAGACCTGGAATGATCCGGCGATCACGTCTATCAATCCAGGCATGACCCTGCCCGCCACCAAGATCACCATCGTCCACCGCTCGGACGGTTCGGGCACCACGTTCAACTTCGTCAACTACCTGTCCAAGGTCAGCCCGGAGTGGAAGACCTCGGTCGGCGAAGGCACGGCCGTGAAGTGGCCGACCGGCATCGGCGGCAAGGGCAACGAGGGCGTCGCCGCCTACGTGAAGCAGATCAAGGGCGGCATCGGCTACGTCGAGCTGTCGTATGCGCTGCAGAACAAGATGTCCTACGCCGCGATGCAGAACGCCGCCGGCAAGTGGGTGCTGCCGAATGCTGAGAGCTTTGCAGCAGCCGCCGCCAGCGCCGACTGGGCCAACGCCAAGGACTTCTACCTGGTGATGACCAACGCCCCGGGTGACGAGTCCTGGCCAATCACCGCCAGCGTGTTCGTGATCATGTACAAGACCCCGAAGAACGCCGCTGCCTCGAAGTCGACCAAGGCCTTCTTCACCTGGGTGTTCGCCAACGGCGACGCGCAGGCCAAGAAGCTGGACTACGTGCCGCTGCCGCCGGCGCTGGTGTCGCAGATCCAGAAGTATTGGGCCGCGAACTTCAAGTTCTAAGCTGCAAGCTTGATCCGCCGGCACGCGCACCCTTGACCGGGTGCGCGTGTTTGTTTGTCTAGGACACAACCCGGACTGCGCCAGATCGAATGAACACTGCCACCACTACAGCTGACAGCAACCCCGCGCCGATGCGGGGAGATGTGCGCGACACCCTGGTGGACGTCGCCTTCCGCGTCATCGTCACCGCCGCCGGCCTGTTCGTCCTGGTCTCACTGGTCGGCGCTGCCGCGTCCATGCTCTGGGGCGGCCGGCTTGCGTTCGAGACGTTCGGCTGGAAATTCCTCACCACCCAGGAATGGGACGTTCCGGCAAGCAATTTCGGCGCCCTGGTTCCGATCTACGGAACGCTGGTGACGGCCGGCATCGCGATGTTGATCGCGGTGCCGGTGAGCTTCGGCATCGCGGTGTTCCTGACCGAAGTTGCACCGCCGTGGCTGCGCGGCCCGGTTGGTGCAGCGATCGAACTGCTGGCCGGCATCCCGTCGATCATCTACGGCATGTGGGGCTTGTTCGTGCTGGCCCCGGTGCTCGCTGAACATGCCTACCCCTGGATCAACGACCACCTGGGCGAGCTGCCGTTACTTGGCCCGCTGTTTGCCGGCCCGCCGCTCGGCATCGGCATGCTCACCGCCGGCCTGGTGCTGGCGATCATGGTCATCCCCTTTATCAGCTCGGTGATGCGCGAGGTGTTCCTGACCGTGCCCAACCGCCTGAAAGAGTCGGCCTACGCGCTCGGCTCCACGACCTGGGAAGTGGTCTGGAACGTGGTGCTGCCGTATACGCGATCGGCGGTGATCGGCGGTGTCTTCCTCGGCCTCGGCCGAGCCCTGGGCGAGACCATGGCGGTGACCTTCGTGATCGGCAACGCCTACAACGTGTCGGCGTCGTTGCTCGAGCCGGGCACCTCGATCGCCTCGACCATCGCCAATGAATTCGCCGAAGCCGTGGACCCGCTGCACAAATCCACGCTGCTGGCGCTCGGCTTCCTGCTGTTCGTGCTGACCTTCATCGTGCTTTCAGTCGCCAAGCTGATGCTGATGCAATTGCAGCGCAAGCAGGGCCGCTGATGAGCGCCGTCTCGCGCCTGTTCCTGCGCCGCAAGATCACCAACGGCGTGGCGATGCTGCTGTCCGGCGCCGCGGCCATCTTCGGCCTGTTCTGGCTGGGCTGGATCCTCTGGACCACGGTGAGCAAGGGCGTAGCCCACCTGAACATCGACCTGTTCACCATGATGACGCCGCCGCCGGACGAGCGCGGCGGACTTGCCAATGCCTTTTTCGGCAGCGCGGTCATCAGCGCACTGGCGATTGCGATCGGCACGCCGTTGGGCATCGCCGCCGGAACCTTCCTGGCCGAATACGCAAACCACACCAAGCTGGGAACGGTGATCCGCTTCGTCAACGACATCCTGCTGTCGGCACCGTCGATCGTACTGGGACTGTTTGTGTACGCGCTGATCGTGGTGCAGTTCGGGCATTTCTCGGCCTTCGCGGGCGCGATCGCGCTGGCCTTCATCGCCCTGCCGGTGGTGGTCCGCACGACCGATGAAATGTTGCGGCTGGTGCCCTCGGCGATGCGCGAAGCGGCGCTGTCGCTGGGCGTGCCGCAGTGGAAGGTCACCATGCAGGTGCTGTACCGCTCGGCGCTGCCAGGTATCGTCACCGGCGTGCTGCTTGCCCTGGCGCGCATCAGTGGCGAAACCGCCCCGCTGCTGTTCACCGCCTACAACAACCAGTTCTGGAGCACCGACCTCAACGCGCCCATGGCAAACGTGCCAATGGTGATCTTCCAGTACGCCATGAGCCCCTACGAAAGCTGGAATTCGCTGGCCTGGGCGGGCGCCTTCGTGGTGATGCTGTTCGTCCTCTTGCTGGGCGTCGTCGCCCGGTTCATCCTGCTGCGTAACAAGGTTGGCCATGACTAAGCTCGCATTCGCGCCCCACCCCGCCGCCATCGCCCGTGAACCGGGCGCTGCACAGCGCGCCCCCGAGGCGAAGCTGAGCGCGCGCAAGCTCGATTTCTTCTACAACGGCGCGCAAGCACTCAAGCAGGTTGACCTCGACGTGCCGGAAAAGCACATCACCTCGCTGATTGGTCCGTCGGGCTGCGGCAAGTCGACCCTGCTGCGCGTGTTCAACCGGATCTATTCGCTGTATCCGGGCCAGGAAGCGCGTGGCGAAGTGTATCTGGACGGCGAGAACATCCTGGACCCGCGCTTCCCGCTCAACCGCCTGCGCAGCAAGGTCGGCATGGTGTTCCAGAAGCCGGTGCCGTTCCCGATGTCGATTTACGACAACGTCGCCTACGGTATCCGCCACCACGAGAAGTTGTCGCGCGCCGACATGGACTCGCGCGTCGAAGAGGCGCTCCGGCAGGCGGCCCTGTGGGACGAGGTGAAAGACAAGCTCAAGCAGAATGGCCTGAGCCTGTCCGGCGGCCAGCAGCAGCGCCTGTGCATCGCACGCGCCGTCGCCCTGAAGCCCGAGGTGCTGTTGTTCGACGAGCCGACCTCGGCGCTGGATCCGATTGCCACCGGCAAGATCGAACAGTTGTTCGCTGAACTCAAGCACGACTTCACCATCCTCATCGTCACCCACAACATGCAGCAGGCGGCGCGTTGCTCGGACTTCACCGCCTTCATGTACCTGGGCGAGCTGGTCGAGCATGGCGTCACCGAGACAATCTTCACCACGCCGGTGCAGCAACAGACCGAGGACTACATCACCGGACGGTTCGGCTGATCACTGGCGCGTACGCGCTGAGCTGGCGTCGCCAGTCAAATTTCGAGCTAACAGGACAAGCCATGCCGAACGAACACCACGAACACATCGTCAAGAGCTTCGACTCCGAACTCAAACGCCTGTATGGCGAGATAGGCCGCATGGGCGAGATCGCCACCAGCCAGCTGGACGGGGCGATCGACGTGATGCTGCGCCGTGACACCCGCGCCGCCGAGCGCATCGTCGCCAACGACGAGGCGATCGATGCCCTCGAGCACGAGGTCAGCCACGATGTGCTGCGACTGCTGGCGCTGCGCCAGCCGATGGCGCGCGACCTGCGCGAAGTCTATGGCGCGCTGCGGATCTCCTCGGATATCGAGCGGATCGGCGACTACGCGGCCAACGTCGCCAAGCGCTCGATGGTGCTCAACCAGATGCCGGCGGTGGAAGCCGCGCATGGCCTGCCGGCCCTGGCGCGCAGCGCCAATGAACTGGTGCGTGATGCGCTTACCGCGTTCCAGGGGCACGACGCCGCGCTGGCACTGCAGGTGCGCAATCGCGATGCCGACCTCGACCTGCAGTACACCGGCCTGTTCCGCGAACTGCTGACCTACATGATGGAAGACCCGCGCAATATCACCTCCTGTGCGCACCTGCTGTTCATGGCCAAGAACATCGAGCGGATCGGCGACCACGCCACCAACATCGCCGAGTCGGCCTGGTTCATCGTCCGCGGCGACACGCTGCCAGGCGATCGGCAAAAGCTCGACACCACCAGCACCTGACTGTGGGATCACCTTGTGGGAGCGGCTTCAGCCGCGATTCCCAATCGCGACTGAAGCCGCTCCCACATTTCCGGATCGCAGCTGAAGCCGCTCCCACAAGGTGATCCCACATTCCGGCACAATCTGCGCATGGACGCCTCTACCTGGACCGCCGACCTCCTCGCCGCCCGCACGGGCGACATGGCGTCGCTTGATCGCGTCCTGCGCCAATCGCGCCAGGACCTGCGCCGCTACGCCGAATACCACTGCGAGATCAATGACGTGGAGGACGCGGTGCAGGACTCCCTGTTCACCGTGTCACGCAAGCTCGGTGACCTGCGCCAACTGGAATTGTTCGCCTCGTGGCTGTTCCGCATCGTCAAGCGCGAATGCAACCGCTACAAGCGGGCCAAGCGTGCCCTGCTCCAGGTGCCGATCACCGAGGACATCGTCGGGCCACACCATCCGGAAACCAAAGGTCTCGCCCACGACCTGGCACGGGTGATGCGCATGCTGCCGGCGCACTACCGGCAGATCCTGCTGCTGCGCGACCTCGAGGGCCATTCGATCGAGGAACTCGCGCGCGAACTGGCGCTGACGACGCAGGCAGCCAAGGCGCGCCTGCACCGCGCCCGCAGCCTGGCGCGGGAATACCTCGAAGCCTGAGGTAAGCTGGCCGCATGGCCCAAGACGCTGCAGGTTCCGACATCGACTCCGCGCAGGAAGCTGCGCCGGTCTCCACTGCAATGGCCCGGCGCTTCCGCGGCTTCCTGCCGGTGGTGGTGGACGTGGAGACCGGCGGCTTTGATTGCCGACGCCATGCATTGCTCGAAGTGGCTGCGGTCCCGATCCTGATCGATGGCGACGGCATGCTCAGCCCCGGCGCCACCATCTGCACGCATGTGGATCCCTATCCCGGCTCCGAACTGGACCCGCGTTCGATGGAAGTCACCGGCATCGATGTCGGGCACCCGTTCCGGTTCGCGAAGCCCGAGCGCGAAGCGCTCGACCACATCTTCCACGGCGTCCGCGCCGCCTGCCGCGCGGCGGGCTGCCAGCGGGCGATCCTGGTCGGCCACAACGCCCACTTCGACCTGGATTTCATGAACGCCGCCGTGGCCCGGGTGGTGCACAAACGCAACCCGTTCCATCCCTTCAGCACATTCGATACGGTGACCCTCGCCGGCATGGCCTACGGACAGACCGTGCTGAGCCGCGCCATGCAGGCCGCCGGCCTGCCCTGGGACGGTGAACAGGCGCATTCGGCGGTGTACGATGCAGAACGGACGGCGGATTTGTTCTGCACCATCCTCAATCGCTGGCGCCACTTCACCGTGGCCAACGCCGGCACCGTCCGGGACTGAGACCCGCGCCCCCGCGGCGCCCCCATTGCGAGGCCTGCCATGATCTACGACAGCATTCTGGATACCGTCGGCCGCACACCGGTCGTGCGCATCAACCGCCTGGCACCGCCCGGGGTCGAGATGTACGTCAAGTGCGAATTCTTCAACCCCATGTCGTCGGTCAAGGACCGGTTGGCGTTGGGCATCATCCTCGATGCTGAAGCCAGCGGTGCGCTCAAGCCAGGCCAGATGGTGGTGGAAGCCACCTCGGGGAATACCGGCATCGCCCTGGCGATGGTCTGCGCGGCGCGCGGCTATCCGTTTGTCGCGTTCATGAGCGACTCCTTCTCGATCGAGCGCCGCAAGCTGATGCGCGCCCTTGGTGCCAAGGTGCTGCTGACCCCGGCCGCGGAGCGCGCAACCGGGATGATCAAGCGTTCCGAGGAATTCGCTGCCAAACACGGCGCCTTCCTCGCGCACCAGTTCGAAAACCCGGCCAATCCTGCCTACCACCGCAACACCACCGGGCCGGAAATCCTGCTCGACTTTGCCGGGCGGCGACTGGATTGGTTCGTCAGCGGCTGGGGCACGGGCGGCACGCTGACCGGCGTCGGCCAGATGCTCAAGCTGGCGCGACCCGACGTGCACATCGTCACCACCGAACCGGCGGGTGCGGCCATGCTCGCCGGCAAGGACTGGGCCCCGCACAAGATCCAGGGCTGGACGCCCAATCTTGTGCCTGCCGTTCTCGACCGCAGCGTCTATGAGAAGAACCTTCCGGTCACCGACGAAATCTCGCGCGATACCGCACGCGCATTGGCGACCAGCGAGGGAATCTTCTGCGGTCTCTCCTCGGGCGGTACCTTTGCCGCCGCGCTGCAGGTGGCGCGCGAGTTTGCCCAACCCGGCGACGTCATCCTCACCATGCTGCCGGACACCGGCGAGCGCTACCTGAGCACCTTCCTGTTCGAGGGCATCAACGAAGGCTCCGACGACGACTGGGCGGCAACCCTGTGATGACCTCTACCCTGCGTGGCTGCGTCCTCGTCGCGCTGTCCGTCGTCGCCAGCACGGCGGGGGCCGCGATGAGCGACGCGGCCTTCGAAGCGCACTTCCTCGAAGCCCAGGCCAACCGCGGAACAGCCGAGGGCACGGCTTTCGACGGCGTGCTGGCGCAAACTTTCGACACCTTGCTCGTGCGCGCCAGCATCGATGCCTGCCTGCGGGACAACCCTGGCAAGCAGGCGGTGCATGGTTATTTCGACTTCGTCGCACCCCAGGCCTACCAGCTGGAGTTGCGACCAGCCGGGCCGTTTGCAGCGTGCATGGAACGGGCGCTGGAAAACCGCCACCTGCCCGAACCGCCGCGGTTGCCGTATCGCAACGAGTTCCGGTTCACCCACGATCCGGACAACGCCTGAGTCCAGGCATCGTCGCGGCGCCAGGTTTCGCTAGGCGGGCTTGCCCTTGCGGGTCAGCGCTGCCCAGATTCCGTAGGCGCTGATCGCGATCCATGCGGTCTCGATGAACAGCACCGACCAGTTCATGGTGGTGGCATACCAGACCGGAATCACGATGCCGATTGCACCGATCATGTTGAGCAGGGAAAACCAGACGCTCTCGCCGCTCAGCCTGCGGGTCTGTTGCCCGGCGTAAGCCGCCAGCACCAGCAGCACGCCGGCAAAGCCGACGAAATCGAACCACTTCAGGTCAAGCATTTCAGGTCCCCTCGCGTTGTCTGACAGCTTCGAACAGGACGATGCCCGCGGCCACGGAGACATTCAAGCTCTCCATGCCGCCGGGCATCGGGATGCGTACCAGCGCATCGCAGGTTTCACGGGTCAGGCGGCGCATGCCCTCGCCTTCCCCACCCAGCACCAGCGCGACGTTGCCACGCAGGTCCTGGCGATGGATCGCATCTGTGCCGCCGGCATCCAGGCCATAGAGCCAGACGCCCGCTTCCTTGAGCATGCGCAGGGTGCGCGCCAGGTTGGTCACGCTGATCACCGGAATGCGATCTGCGGCGCCGGCCGAGGTCTTGCGCACGGTCGCATTGATCGGCGCCGCCTTGTCCTTGGGAATGATCACCGCGGTGACTGCCGCGGCGGCCGCGCTGCGCAGGCAGGCACCAAGGTTGTGCGGATCCTGCACGCCATCGAGCACCAGGATCAACGCCTTGCCGTCGGCGGCCTCGAGCAGGCCCGGCAGGGCGCTCTCCTCGACTGGTGGCGGCGACTCGTAGCGGGCGATCACGCCTTGATGGCGCAGCCCACCGGCCACGCCGTCCATCGCCTGAAGTGGCACCCGGCGCACGGAAATCTCGTGCCGGCGCGCGGTCTCCTCGATCTCGACCAGGCGCGGATTGCGCCCGCCGGCTTCCAGCAGCACTTCGCGCACGTTGTCGATGTCGTGCTCCAGCGCGGCGCCGACCGCATTGATGCCGGCGATCCATGTCCCCTTGCCTGCCATGTCCTATTCCGCCCAGGCCTTTTTCTTGCCCGCAGTCTCGGGCAACACCAGCTTGAAGTCGATCCGCCGGTCCTCGACGCTGGCGCGCATCACCTGCACCCGGACTTCATCGCCCAGACGCCAACCCAGTCCCTTGCGCTCGCCCTTGAGCGATTTGCGCAGCGGGTCGAAATGGTAATAGTCGTGTGGCAACTGGGTCACGTGCACCAGGCCATTGACCTTGGATTCGGTGAGCTCGACGAACAGGCCGAAGCTGGTCACGCCGCTGACCACGCCATTGAACTCGCTGCCAACGTGCTGTTCCATCCAGGCGCTGCGATAACGCTCGTCCACTTCGCGCTGGGCCTCGTCGGCTCGGCGCTCTTTTTCGGAACACTGCTGGCACAGCGCGGCCATCTCTTCGGCCGTGTAGCCGAAGCCGTCGGCGTTGCCCTTCAACAGCGCGTGCTTGAGCGAGCGATGCAGCAGCAGGTCGGGATAGCGGCGGATCGGCGAGGTGAAGTGCCCGTAGGCATCCAGCGCCAGGCCGAAGTGGCCCTTGTTCTCGATCGCATACACCGCCATTGCCTGCGAGCGCAGCAACACCGTCTCCAGCAGCGCCGCATCGGGCCGGGCGCGGATTTTCTTGAGCAGGTTGGTGAAATCGCGCGGTTCGACGTCCTTCCAGGCCGGCAACTTGAGGCCAAATTCGGACAGGTATTCGAGCAGGTCGGCGTACTTGCGCTCCGGCGGCCGGTCGTGGACGCGGAACGGCGCGGGCACCTTCAATTTGGTGATGTAGCGCGCCGCCTCGACGTTGGCGGCGATCATGCATTCCTCGATCAGCTTGTGCGCATCGTTGCGCGCCAGCATGCCGCCCTGGATCACTTCGCCGGTCTGGTCGAGTTCGAAGCGGACTTCGCTTGACTCGAACTCGATCGCGCCGCGCTTGGTGCGCGCCTTGGCCAGGATCTGGTACAGCTGGTGCAGGCGCTCGACATGCGGCAGCAGGGTGCCGAGCGCCGCGAGGGCCGCTGGATCCTTTTCGCCGACCGCCTTCCAGACCTGGTTGTAGGTCAGTCGGGCCTTGGAATTCATGATTGCTTCGTAGAAGCGCGAGCGGCTGACCTTGCCCTCGAAGTCGATGTGCATCTCGCACACGAAGCACAGGCGGTCGACCTTGGGCTTGAGCGAGCAGATGCCGTTCGACAAGGTCTCGGGCAGCATCGGCACCACGAACCCCGGGAAGTACACCGAGGTTGAGCGCAGCACGGCCTCGTCATCCAGGGCGGTGCCCGGGTGCACATAGTGCGAGACGTCGGCGATCGCCACGACCAGGCGGAAGCCTTCGGCATCCTGCTGGCAATAGACCGCATCATCGAAATCCTTGGCGTCCTCGCCATCAATCGTCACCAGCGCCACCCGGCGCAGGTCAACGCGACCCGCAGCGGCAGCGGCTGGCACGTCAACCGGGACGGCGGCGGCCTCATCGAGTGCCTCGCGCGGAAATTCAAATGGCAGGTTGTGTCCGTAGATGGCCATCTCGACCACGCGTGACGGGGTCAGCTTGTCGCCCAGCACGACCAGCACCTTGCCGATCGTGGTGCGCCCGCGATCGGGCGGCGAAACGATTTCGCAGACCACCAGTTGCCCATCCAGCACGCCGTTGCGGGAATCGGCCGGGATTACCAGCTCGGTCTGCACGCGCTTGTCGTCGGGCACCACGATGCCAACGCCGGCGCGCTCGGTGTAGCGCCCGGTAATGCGGGTCATGCGACGCTCAAGCACTTCGACGATCGCGCCCTGGCGACGGCCGCGGCCATCCACGCCGGTGACGCTGGCAAGCACGCGGTCGCCGTGCAGCGCCTTGCGCAATTCGTTCGGCGGCAGGAACAGGTCTTCGCCGCCGGCATCGGGCTTGAGGAATCCGAAGCCATCGGGATTGGCGATCACCACGCCCGGGATCAGGTCCAACTGGGCAGCAACGGCAAAACCGCCGCGGCGATTCATCAGCAACTGGCCGTCGCGCAGCATGGCGTTGAGCCGGCGCGACAGGGCGTCCAGGCGATCGGCCTCGGTGAGCTTGAGTGCCTGCGCGATTTCGCCGACCTGCAGCGGACCGGGGGCTTCGGACAGGAATTCCATCAGCGCTTCGCGGCTGATGATCGGTTGCGCGTACTTGGCGGCCTCACGATCAGCGTGTGGGTCCGCCTTGCGCTTGCCACGCCCACTGGGAGGCGAGGACTTGGCACTGCCGCGCCCGGCCGGCCCGGCCTTGGCTGGCGCGCCGTGGTGCGCGCTGGCGTCGCGCTTGCTGGCCGGCGGCTTGGCCTTGCCGGAAGCCGACTTGCCGGACGTTGTCGTTGCGGAGCCTGCTTTCGCAGGTTTGCCGCTGCTGCGGCCGCCTGCGGGCTTGGCGGTCTTGCTGGTCTTTCGACCGCCGCTTGGCTTGGCGGCGCCGGAAGGCGCCTCGCGCATGCTGTCAGGCATCCAGGGGGGCAGGGTCTTGCCGGTCGTAGCGCGCTTCACAGGGGGTTTTGTCATTTGTGAATGGTACACCGCGGGCGGTGAACGGCCGCCCGGGAGGGCTCGCCGTGTTTGACAATTCGGGCTCCGACCAGTAACTTGCGCGGCTCTCCCGCTCAATCGGGAGCGGGCCCTGGTGGCGGAATTGGTAGACGCACTAGTTTCAGGTACTAGCGGGTAAAACCGTGGAGGTTCGAGTCCTCTCCTGGGCACCACTTTGGAAAATCAACGAGCCGCCGCGCAGGTCCACGGACCCCAGCCCGACGGCTCGTTCTTTTTGCGGAATGCTGAACGCACAGATTTGCGGCATGCTGCGTACGCCCATGGAATCCCTCGCCCCGTCCAATGCGGTCACGCCGATCTTCGAGACGATCGAAGGCATCATCGTCGCGCGCCTCGCGGGCCGCGAACGCAACCTGCAGTCGGCGATCGATCTGGTTACCCGCACCTTGTCGCAGGCCGTAGCCTCGGGCGTCGACAAGTTGGCGCTCGACATCACCAATCTGCACGCCTTTGCCGCGCCCAGCCTGGTCGATCGGCACGCGATGGTGCGCCAGTGGGCGGCGGCGGTGGATGGCCGGCTGGTGCTGGCAATCGCCTGCTCGCCCGAGCTGATTGATCCGGAGCGCTTCGGCATCGTTGCGGCCAGGAACTTCGGCCTGCACGGCAACGCCTTTGCAAACCTGAGCGAAGCTGCAGCACGGCTTGCCGAGGCCTGAACCTTTGACGGAATCCACGATGGACAACGATTCACCAAGCCTGCAACCGCAGACCGGCCTGCAAATGCTGCAGGCCATGATCAACTCCCAGGCCGGGATACCGATCGGCGAAACCCTGCAATTCACGCTGGCCCATGTGGAGCCCGGTCGCGCCGTGTTTCGGGCCACGCCGGGGCAACATGCCTACAACCCGGTCGGCATCGTCCACGGCGGATACGCCGCGACCCTGCTCGATTCCGCCTGTGGCTGCGCGGTGCACGCCAGCCTGGACGCAAACCAGGCGTACACCACGCTCGAACTCAAGGTTGCCTACCACAAGGCCATCACCACCCAGACCGGGCCGATGGAAGCGGAAGGAAAGGTCGTCTCGATCGGAAGGCGGGTCGCGTTCGCCGAAGCGCGCCTGGTGGATGCGCAAGGCCGCCTGTATGCATCGGCCACGTCCACCCTGCTGCTGTATGAAGCGCGCCCGACCTGACCCTCTCCCCGGTGCAGGGTAAACTTCGCGGACAGATCGCGGAGCAGAGATGACCCAGGAGAACACGCCACCGGTTGCTGGCAACGTCGATGTGCTGGCGCAAGCGCGCGAATTGCAGGCCGATGGCAAGCATCGCGAAGCCATCGCAATGCTTGAGAACCACCTCGCGCAATCGCCGTCCGGCGCGGGATGGTCGAACCTCGGCGTCAGCCTGCATGCCGTTGGCCGCCTGGAACACGCGCTGTCCAGTTTTGGCGAAGCCTCCCGCCTGTTGCCGGGGCGCTGGGAGCCGCAGTTGGGCCGCGCCCGGGTGCTGTTTTCCCTGCGGCGGTTCGCGCAGGCACTGCTGGCGTTCGAGCGAGCAGTGGCGCTCGACCCGCACAATCTTCCGGCGATCACCGGCAAGGGCAACGCGCTGGCGCGACTGCATCGGCCGCAGGATGCGCTGGCCTGCTACGACCTTGCACTGCAGATCGATCCGTCGATGGTCGAGCTGCAGAACAACCGGGGCGCCGCCCTGCGCGACCTCAAGCGCTACGGCGAGGCCGCCGATGCGTTCGCCCGCCTGCAGGCCGGGCGTCGGCACTACCCCTACGCTGCGAGCAATCGCCTGCACTCGCAGTTGTACGCCTGCGATTGGCAGGACTATGACGCGCAGGCGGCCGCCATCGTGGCGGGCGTGCGCGCCGGCGAACAGGTGGACGTGCCGTTTTCATTCCTGGCGATCTGCGACCAACCCGATGCGCAACTGGTCTGCGCGCAGCGCTATGTGTCGGACTTCCATCCGCCGCAAGCCACCTTCCCGATCGCGCCTGCGCGCGCACGCGGCGAGCGCATCCGGCTGGCCTACCTGTCGGCCGACTTCCACGAACATGCCACCAGCTACCTGATGGCCGAGCTGTTGGAACGGCATGATCGCGAGCGATTCGAGCTGATCGCATTGTCGTTCGGCCCAGACAGCGACGATGCGATGCGGCGGCGACTGCTGCCGTGCTTCGACGCGTTCCTCGATGCACGCCAGCTCGGCGACGTGGTGGCGGCACGCCTGCTGCACGAGCGAGGCGTTGACATCGCGGTGGACCTGAAGGGTTTCACCACCGGCAACCGCGCCGGCATCCTGGCGCACCGCCCGGCGCCGATCCAGGTGTCCTACCTCGGCTATCCCGGGACCATGGGCGCGCCTTACATCGACTACCTGCTGGCCGATCCCATCGTCGCACCGCCGGCCCATCAGCCCTGGTACAGCGAAAAGCTGGTGCACCTGCCGGGCAGCTACCAGGTCAACGATCGCCATCGCAGCATCGCACCGATCACGCCGACCCGGGTCGAGGCGGGCCTGCCGGCGCGCGGCGTCGTGTTCTGCTGCTTCAACAACAATTACAAGATTTCGCCGGCGGTGTTCGCGATCTGGATGCGCCTTCTCAAGCGGGTGTCGGGCAGCGTGCTATGGCTGATCGAGGACAATCCCGATGCCGCCCGCGCCCTGCGCGCCGAAGCCAACCTGGCCGGCGTGACGCCATCACGGCTGGTGTTCGCGCCACGCGTGCCGCTGCCGGACCACCTGGCACGCCACGCGCTGGCCGACCTGTTCCTCGACACCCTGCCCTGCAATGCGCACACCACCGCCAGCGATGCGCTGTGGGCCGGCCTGCCGTTACTGACCTGCCAGGGTGGTGCCTTCGCTGGCCGCGTGGCCGCCAGCCTTGTGACGGCAGCAGGCCTGCCGGAGATGGTCTGCCGCGACCTTGCCGAATACGAAGCCAGGGCGCTGGCGCTGGCCAGCAAACCGGCCCTGCTTGCCGAACTGCGTGCGCGCCTGCTGGCAGGCCGGGCGTCGGCCGCACTGTTCGACACCGATGCCTTCCGTCGCAACATCGAATCCGCGTTCGAGACGATGCACGCGCGCCGCTTGGCCGGACAGCCACCCGAGCCGTTTTTTGTGACCTGATGCATGCGCTGCAGACGGATCGCATGACCTCTGGCAGGTGCCGGCACCAGTGCTTTCAGCCACTCTGGCTGCTCCACTGGAGAGAACCAAGAATGAATGCGTTTCACACCCGGGCACTCGCCCTTGTCGTCGGCCTGGCAACTGCCAGCGCCGCCACCGCACAATCCCCGACCGCCGGCATCGCTGGCGAGGGCAAGCTCGGCGACATCGCCGTGATCCAGAACGCCGATACCGGTTTCACCCGCGAAGTGAAAGTCCGCAAGAATGGCCGCTATCAGATTCGCAACCTGCCGACCGGAACCTTTGTCGTGATCCTCAAGCACGCCGACGGAACCACCGACGCACCCAAGCAGGTCACCCTGCAGGTCGGCATGACCGCGCGCGTGCTTTAGGCGTTCGCGCGCTCCGGCGCGCTCAGATCAGGCGCGATCCACTGAGGCGCGAGGCACTCCGGCGCGATTCGTTCAGGCCCGATCCACTCAGGCAAACGGATCGCGCAGCACCATCGTCGCATCGCGGTCCGGTCCGGTGGACACGATCGCCAGCGGACAGCCGACGAGTTCCTCGAGCGAACGCAGGTAAGCGCGCGCAGCGGCGGGCAATTTCGAGAACTCGGTGATGCCGGCGGTGTTCTCGGTCCAACCCGGGAACTCCAGGTACACCGGCTCGATCTCGTCCCAGCCGGCCGCGTCGAGCGGTGCGTATTCGGTCTTCTTGCCGCGATACTTGTAGGCGATGCACATCTTCAGCGACGGCATGCCGTCCAGCACGTCCAGCTTGGTGATGCACAGGCCGGTCATGCCGTTGATGGCGACGGCACGCTTGAGCGCCACGATGTCGATCCAGCCACAGCGCCGCGGCCGCCCGGTGGTGGCGCCGAATTCGGCGCCGCGCTTGCGGATGTCTTCGCCGACTGCGTCGTGCAGTTCGGTCGGGAACGGGCCGCCACCCACGCGCGTGGCGTAAGCCTTGGCGATGCCGAGCACGTAGTCGATCGCGTCTGCGCCCACACCGGTGCCGGCCAACGCGCCACCGATGGTGGTGTTGCTGGAAGTGACATAGGGATAGGTGCCGTGGTCGATATCGAGCAGCGAGCCTTGCGCGCCCTCGAACATTACCCGCTCGCCGCGCTTGCGCAGGTCGTGCAGCAGGCCGGCGACGTCGGCCACCATCGGCTTGACGTACACGCCGAACTCCAGCGCCTCGTCGAGCGTCTTCTGAAAATCGACGGCGTCCACGTGCAGGTACTGGGTCAAGACGAAGTTGTGGTAGTCGAGCACTTCGCGCAATTTGTCCGCGAGCTCTTTCGGATACTGCAGGTCGGCCACGCGCACGCCACGCCGCGCGACCTTGTCTTCGTAGGCCGGGCCGATGCCGCGACCGGTGGTGCCGATGGCCTTGCCGCCGGCGGCCTTCTCGCGCGCCTGGTCCAGGGCAATGTGGTACGGCATGATCAGCGGCGTCGCCGGGCTGATTTTCAGCCGCGAGCGCACTTCCACGCCGGTGGCCTCGAGCTCGCCGATTTCCTTCTGCAGCGCCGCAGGCGAGAGCACCACGCCGTTGCCGATCAGGCAGAGCGCGCCTTCGCGCAGGATGCCGGAGGGAATCAGGTGCAGGACGGTCTTGTGGCCGCCGATGACCAGCGTATGGCCGGCGTTGTGACCGCCCTGGAAGCGCACCACGGCGCCGATCCGCTCGGTGAGCAGGTCGACGATCTTGCCCTTGCCTTCATCGCCCCACTGGGCCCCGAGAACGACGACTGACTGACCCATGGCACGACTCCCTTCGAACGGCGGTCCGGCGTCGCGCCCAGTCATGGACTGCAGACGCAGCGAAGCCGGAGAGGTCCCCGGCTTTGGTCAATTATACGCCTAGCGGGAATCCTTGCCGAAATAGCGCAGGAACTCGGAATCCGGCTCGAGCACCATGGTCGTCTTGCCATCGCCCAACGCCTGCCGGTAGGCCTCGAGGCTGCGATAGAACGCGTAGAACTCGGCATCCTCACCGTAGGCCGCCGTGGCGATCTCGGTGGCCCGGGCGTCGCCCTCACCACGCTGCAACTGTGCATCGCGTTCGGCGTCAGCCAGCAGCACCTGGCGCTGGCGCTCCGCCTCGGCCTTGATGCCCTCGGCGCCCTGCTGGCCCTCTGCGCGCAACTGGTTGGCAACCCGGGTGCGCTCGGCGCGCATGCGGTTGAACACCGACGGCAGGATCTCGCTGTCCTGGGGCAGGTTGATCTTCTTGATCCGTACGTCGAGCACCTCGATGCCCAGCGTGGACGCACCCAGGTTGATGTTCTTGAGCAGGCGCCCGGTCAGGTCGGAACGTCCGCTGGCAACCACGGCAGCCAGCGAGAGCTGGTTGATCTCGTTACGCAGCGCATTCTTCACGATCGGGGTCAGGCGGGCCTTGGCAGCGCCTTCGTCACCACCGCTGGCAACCTTGTAGAAAGTGGTCACGTTGCTGATCCGCCACTTCACGAAGAAGTCGATCTCGACGTCCTTCTTTTCCGCGGTCAGGTAGCGCTCGGGCGCGTCGTCGAGCGAGAGGATGCGGCGATCGAAACGGCGCACTTCCTCCACCATCGGCACCTTGAAGTGCAGGCCGGGCTTCAGGTCGCTGCGCACCACCTTGCCCAGGTTGAGCACGATGGCGGTTTCGGATTCGTTGATGACGAACACCGATCCCATCGCAAGGACCAGGGCAACGCCGGCGAGCACCAGCCAGGTAGTCAGGTTTTTCATATCAGCGTCCCTCCGGTCGGCCGTCGCCACGGGGCGGACGCGCGTCATCAGCTGCAGTGCCGGCAGCGGCCGCGGCCTGCGCGGCCTGCACCGGGGCCAACTGCGACACCGGCGGCGCAGAACCCGCAGTACCCGTGCCCTGCAAGGGCAGGTAGAACACGTTGTTGTTCCGGCTCGCGATCACCTTCTGGTTCGCCGACAGGACTTGCTGCATGGTCTCCAGGTAGAGCCGCTTGCGGGTGATTTCCGGCGCCTTGCGGTACTGCCCGACCAGCAGGGTGAAGCGCTGCGCATCACCCTCGGCCTTGGCGATGGTGGCGGCGCGATAGCCTTCGGACTGGGCCTTGATGCGCTGCGCGGCGCCACGGGCTTCCGGGACGATCTTGCTGGCGTAGGCCTGGGCCTCGCTCTCGATGCGGTTCTTGTCCTCGCGCGCACTGATCGCGTCGTCGAAGGCGCGCTTGACCTCTTCCGGCGGGCGCGCGTTCTGCAGGGTGAATTCGGTGACCTTCAAGCCTGTCTTGTACAGATCGAGGGACTCCTGCAGGTGCAGCTTGGCGGCCACGATCAGGCGACTGCGTTCGAACAGGACGGTGTCCATGGTGTTGTTGCCGACCACTTCACGCACGGCACTCTCGGCGGCGTTCTGCAGCGTCTCGCGACCTTGCGAAAACTTGCCGTCCACGCTGAGGTCGTCACGGAAGCCGAACAGGAACAGGCGTGGGTCGCTGACCTGGTACTGGGCATTGAAGCGGATATCGACGATGTTCTCGTCCTTGGTCAGCACGCGCACCTGGTCGTCGAGTTGCTCGATCTTGGTGGCGTCGATCATGGTGACGACCTCGACTGGCCAGGGCCACTTGAAGTTGGCGCCCGGGGTCAGTATCCGGTTGAACTGGCCGAATCGCAGCACCACGCCGCGCTGGCGTTCGTCCACCAGCTTGAAGCTGTTGAACACCAGCAACAGGGCGAGCACGGGCAGCAGCCAGCCAAGCGGATTGCCACCGCCACCGCTGAACTGGTCGCGCAGTCGCTGGCCAATACCACCCAGCCCGCCACCCAGCCCGCCACCCGGACCGCGTGTGCCCCAGGGGTTCTGCTTGCCCTTTCCGGGCTGGTTCCAAGCCATGCGTGCTCCGTTAAGGCACCGTCAGCGGTGCCGTTGTTCAGCTCATTGATTGTAGGTAGGGGCGGTAGGGGCCACAAGCAAGAGCGGATGCAGCACATGGCCACCAGATTCTTCCGCCAGGCGCTCGGCGACCGACAAGGGCATGTCCAGTTCCAGCTGCCAGCCGGCCTCATCGGCCGATTCCGAGCGCACCGCGCCGGCCGCGTGAAGGCGCGAGCGGAGCCGGCCCGCGGCTGGGCCCAGCTGCAGGGTGCCGGCGATCCGACGCTCGGCGAAGCGGCGCGAGAGCGCGCGGCGCAGCAGGTCCAGGCCGTCGTCGTTACGCGCCGACAGCCAGATCCTGTCGCGGGTGGTTTCGCCACCAGGCGTCGCGGCGACTGAATCTTCGCGCGGACGCTGGCCCTGGATCCGGTCGATCTTGTTGAACACCAGCAACTGCGGCAGCTCGCCAGCGCCGATTTCGGCCAGCACGGCATCTACCTGGGCGATCCGCTCGTCGCGGCGGTCATCGGCAGCATCCACGACATGCAGGAGCAGGTCGGCATCGCGCGCTTCCGACAGGGTCGAACGGAAGGCAGCAACCAGGTCATGCGGCAGGTCGCGCACGAATCCGACGGTGTCGGACAGCGCAATCGGCGTATCGCTGCCGGCGAGCCGGCGCACGGTCGGGTCGAGCGTGGCGAACAACTTGTCTTCGGCCAGCACGGCCGATCCTGTGAGCGCGTTGAACAGCGTGGACTTGCCGGCATTGGTGTAGCCGACCAGCGCCACCCGCGGCACCTGGTTGCGGATCCGCGCACGACGCATCTGGGTGCGCTGCACTTCGACTTTGTCCAGCCGCGCTTCGAGCATTTCACGACGCTTTTGCAGCAGGCGCCGATCGGTTTCCAAGCGCGTTTCGCCCGGGCCACGCAGGCCGATCGAGCCGCCGCGCTGGCTGTCCAGCCCGCTCCGGCCACCGACCAGTCGTGCGGCGATGTGCTTGAGTTGGGCCAATTCCACCTGCAGCTTGCCTTCGTGACTGGCGGCGCGCTGGGCAAAGATGTCGAGGATCAATCCGGTGCGATCGACCACGCGGCGCTCGAGCACCTTGGCGATGTTGCGTTCCTGCGCCGGGCTCAGTGTCTGGTTGAACAGCACCACATCGGCTTCCATGGCCTGGCAGGCGGAGAGGATTTCATCGAGCTTGCCGGTGCCGACGTAGTGCGCGGGATGCGGGCGATCAATCGGCGCCAGCACGGTGCCAACCACCTCGGCGCCGGCCGAACGCGCCAGTTCGGCAAATTCCTCGAGCAAACCTTCATCCGCGCGTCCGCGCGGGAAGGGTTGCACGAGGATGGCGCGTTCGCCGCTGGAGCGCGGCGCGGTCCTGCCCTGGGTCAACGATTATTCGCCAGGTTCGTCGTCGGCATCTTCGCCGGCTGCCGCGACTTCGCCACCGCTTGGGCCCATGCGCACATTGCGCGCCGGGACAACGGTGGAGATCGCATGCTTGTAGACCATCTGGCTGACGGTATTGCGCAGCAGCACCACGAACTGGTCGAAACTCTCGATGGTTCCCTGCAACTTGATGCCGTTCACCAGGTACACGGCAACCGGGACGCGCTCGCGGCGCAGGGCATTCAGGAACGGGTCTTGCAGCGATTGGCCTTTGGTCATCTTGGACTCCGATATTTATTGTTATTCCGCGCCAAAAGGGGCGCGATCCGCGGCCAAAGGGTCCAGGCCGCCAAGTCCCGCGAGTCTACACCGCCCCTAGCCCGGGCTGCGAGGCGCAAACCGCAGCAGCACGCGGTCCAGCGCCGCGCGGTCCGCCAAGGGGTCGAACCACAGTGCGTCGAACTCCCCGCGCAGCCAGGTGAGCTGCCGCTTGGCCAGTTGCCGGGTAGCGGCGATTGCCTGCGAGCGGAATTGTTCGGCATCCGTGATCCCGTCCAGGTGTCGCCAGGCCTGCCGGTAACCGACCGCCCGCAACGCTGGAAGTTCCGGATGCAGGCGCGGATTGGCGCGCAGGGCCCTGACTTCGTCGAGGAAACCCTGCGCCAGCATGGCGTCGAAGCGCCGCTCGATGCGCGCATGCAACACGCTGCGGTCCGCCGGCGACAGCACCAGCTTGAGAACGCGAAACGGAAACGGTACGCGCGGCACTGACTGCCACTCGGTGATCGGCCGCCCGGTGAGTGCATGCACTTCCAGCGCGCGGCTGATGCGCTGCGGATCCGTCGCATGGATGCGCGCCGCGGCGACCGGGTCGACCCGCGCCAGCTCCGCGTGCAGGACGGCCCAGCCCTCGACACCCGCCCGCTCGCGCAAGCCGGCACGCACGGCCGGGTCGGCCTCGGGCATCGGCGACAGCCCTTCCAGCAGCGCGCGGAAATACAGGCTGGTTCCGCCAGCCAGAACCGGGATGCGACCGCGCGCGGCCAACGCCTGCAGCAACGGCAGTGCATCGCGCGCGAAGTCCGCCGCGCTGTAGGCATCCTGCGGATCGCGCACGTCAATCAGGTGGTGGACGATGCCAGCGCGCTCGCTTGCATCGGGCTTGGCCGAACCGATGTCCATGCCGCGATAGACCAATGCCGAGTCGACGCTGATCACTTCGCTGTCGAGAGCGCGCGCCCAATCCACCGCCAGTGCGGACTTGCCCGATGCCGTGGGCCCCATCAGCGCGATCGCCAGGGGCCGGGCGTCCTGCATGCCCGGCATCGCGCTCAGTTGCCGTCGCGGCGCAGTTGCGCCTGCACCTTGTCAAAGCCCTCGGCCATCGCCGCGGATGCCGGCGGACCGGTCAGGCTGGCGAGAATGATTGCGATGCTGGCGAAGATCACGCCCGGCACGATCTCGTACAGGCCAAACCAACCGCCCTGCTTCCAGATCAGCACCGTCGCCGCGCCGACCACCATGCCGGCCAGTGCGCCATTGCGCGTCATGCGCTTCCAGCCAAGCGAGAACAGCACCACCGGACCAAAGGCTGCGCCGAATCCGGCCCAGGCATAGCTCACCAGTCCAAGCACGCGGCTGTCGGGATCCGATGCCAGCCAGATTGCCAACAGCGCCACCAGCAACACGGTGAGCCGGCCGACCCAGACCAGTTCGCCCTGGGCTGCGGCCGGGCGAAGGAAGCCTTTGTAGAAATCTTCGGTGAGCGCGCTCGAGCAGACCAGCAACTGGCAGCTGAGCGTGCTCATGATCGCGGCCAGGATCGCCGACAACAGCACGCCAGCCACCCAGGGATTGAACAACTGGGACGACAGGGCGATGAAGATACGCTCCGGATTGTCCTTGACCATGCCGGCCAGCTCGGGATGCAAGGAATACCAGGCGATGCCGGACAGGCCGACCGACACCGCACCCAGCAGGCAGAGCACCATCCAGGTCATGCCGATGCGCCGCGCAGCGGGGATGGCTGCTGCGGATTCGGCGGCCATGAAGCGGGCAAGGATATGCGGCTGGCCAAAATAGCCCAGTCCCCAGGCCATCAGCGACACGATGCCGACCACGCTGGCGCCCTTGAACATGTCGAGGTTGGCGGGATTGGCCTGCTCGATCAGCGCCAGGCTGGTCGCCGGCCCGCCGCTCGCCAGCACCACCACAACGGGTGTGAGCAACAGGGCGAAGATCATCAGAGTCGCCTGTACGGTGTCGGTCCAGCTGACCGCCAGGAAGCCGCCGATCACCGTGTATGCGATGGTCGCCGCAGCCCCCAGCCACAGCGCCTGCGCATAGGGCACGGCGAACACGGCTTCGAACAGGCGCGCGCCCGCGACGATGCCGGAGGCGGCATAGACGGCGAAGAACACCAGGATCACCACCGCCGAGAGCACGCGCAGCAGGCGACTGGAATCTTCGAAGCGGTGCGTGAAGTAGTCGGGCAAGGTCAGCGCGTTGGACGTGTATTCGGTGTACACGCGCAGTGGCGCGGCCACGTATTTCCAGTTGCACCAGGCGCCGGCGATCAGTCCGATCGCGATCCAGCTTTCCGAGACGCCGCTCGCGTACAGGGCCCCGGGCAGCCCGAGCAGCAGCCAGCCACTCATGTCCGATGCACCGGCCGACATGGCGGTAACGAAACTGCCCAGCGAGCGGCCGCCCAGGATGTAGTCGTCCAGGCTGCGGGTGCGCCGCCAGGCCGCAAAGCCGATGCCCAGCATGCCGAGGATGTAAATGGCGAAGGTGATGTACAGCGGCGAACTCGGCGTCATGCGATGGGCTCCGGCCTGGGTGCCGGCAGCTTAACGCGGCGGACGGGGGTATGCTTCGGCCATGCGCAGACTCAAGTCGATTGCCTTCGTGTTGGTGTTCCTGGTCCCGCTGCAGATGCCCGTGGCGGCCTGGCTGGGGGCGCGCACCGGGCATCCGGACCTGATGGCCTGGTTTCCGCTGTTTTTCCTGTTCGTGCTGTTGCCGACGCTGGACTACGCGCTTGGTCACGATCCTGCGAATGTGGCGGTGGACCGGGAACGCGGCGTTTCCGACACCCTGTGGTTCCGCGCGTTGACCCTGGCGGCCCTGCCCGTGCAGTGCGCCTTGCTGGCGTGGTCGGGGTACTGGTTCGTGCACGCGGGATTTGGCATTGCTGGCATGGCCGGCTGGTTGCTTTCGCAGGGACTTGTCGGCGGCATCCTGGCGATCAACACTGCGCACGAACTGATCCACAAGAACGGCCGACTGGAGCCGACCGTCGGCGGGCTGCTGCTGGCGAGCGTCGGCTACCACGGCTTCAAGATCGAGCACCTTCGCGGGCACCACGTGCACGTCGCCACCGAAGCGGATGCGTCCAGCGCGCGCTTTGGGCAATCGCTGTGGCATTTCCTGCCGCGCGCGCTGCTTCTCAACACGCGCAATGCATGGGCGCTCGAAGCGCACAGGTTGCAGGCGGCAGGACTTCCAACATGGTCGCGGCACAATGAGATGCTGCGCTGGAGTGCCATCTGGCTGGCCCTCGCGTTGGCCTTCACGATCTGGCTTGGCCCGATCGGGCTGGTCTTTTTCCTGCTGCAGGGCGTGTTTGCGGCCGGCTCGCTGGAGATCATCAACTACATCGAGCATTACGGCCTGGAACGGCAGCGCCTGGCTGACGGGCGCTACGAGCGCACCACGCACCGGCATTCGTGGAATTCGGACTATGCCCTGTCCAACCTGATGCTGTTCCAGTTGCAGCGGCACTCGGACCACCACGCATTTCCCAAGCGCCGTTACGCGATCCTTCGCCACCATCCCGACGCGCCGCAGTTACCGGGCGGCTATTCGGCGATGTTCGTGCTGGCGATGTTCCCGCCGTTGTGGCGGCGGATCATCGATCCGCGCGTGCTTGCATGGCGTGCGGCAGGTGCCGATGCTGCAAGCAATCACGCAGCACCGGGCCAGGAAGCGGCCGCCTAGCTGACATCTGCCTGGCTGACATCTGCCTGGCTGACATCTGCTTGGCTGACATCTGCTTGGCTGACATCTGCCTGGCTGACATCTGCCTGGCTGATATCTGCCTATTCGTCGTCACCCCAGCGCGGCATCGCCGGCTTGACCGGCTTGGTGCTGGCCGCCGGCTGTCGCGACACCGCATCCCAGACCTTGAGCGCATCCACGGTGGCGGCGACGTCGTGCACGCGGACGATGACTGCGCCGTTTTGCGCAGCGATCAGCGCCGCGGCAACCGAACCATAGACGCGCGCATCGGCATCGCGCCCGGTCAGGGCGCCGATCATGCCCTTGCGCGACAGGCCCGCCAGCACCGGCACGCCCAGTTCGTTGAATCGCGCGAGTTGCCGCAACAGGCGCAGGTTGTGTTCGAGTGTCTTGCCGAAGCCGAAGCCGGGATCCACGAGCAACTGCTTCTTCGACATGCCGGCCATCTCGCAAGCGAAGATCCGCTGCACCAGGAAGGCATGCACGTCGGCGACCACGTCGTCATAGTCGGGCGCGTCCTGCATGGTCGCCGGCTCGCCGAGCATGTGCATCAGGCACACCGGCACGCCCAGCATGGCGGCGGCATCGAGCGCGCCTTCCACGCGCAAGGCGCGGACATCGTTGATCAGTCCTGCACCGGCAGCGACAGCCGCGCGCATGACCTCGGGGCGCGATGTGTCCACCGAGATCGGCAACGCGCACTCGCGCGCCAGCGCCTCGATCACCGGAACCACCCGCGCAAGTTCTTCATCGACGCTGACCGGGGATGCGCCCGGCCGCGTGGACTCCCCGCCCACGTCGAGGATATCCGCGCCCTCCTGCGCCAATCGCAAGCCGTGCGCGATCGCCGATGCGCTCGTCGGATGCTGACCGCCATCGGAAAACGAATCGGGCGTCACGTTGACGATGCCCATGACCCGCGGGCGATCGAGCAGCAGCTTGCGTCCGGCGCAATCAAGCGATGGCGTGGTATCGAACATGGGCGGTCCCGGGCATTGGCTTGCGCCAATGATAGGCGTGCAGCGGGCACCGTAAACGAAACGGCCGGGCAATGCCCGGCCGCTGTTGATGCTTCCCGGGGCAACGCGCCCCTGCGCGATCAGACCTGCGGCGCGGGGCCGCCGATCTCGCCGCCCGAGGGGCCGATCGAATCCTTGCTGGTCCGGCCGGACTTGGCCCAGTCGGCGGGCGGACCCGGGCGACGGCCGTCCATCACGGCATCGATCTGCGTCACGTCGATGGTTTCGTAGGCCAGCAAGGCCTCGGCCATCATGTGCAGCTTGTCCAGGTTGTCGGTCAGCAGGGTCTTGGTCTTCTTGTAGGCGCGGTCGAGGATGCTGCGCACGACTTCGTCGATCTTGCGCGCAGTATCGTCGGACACGCTCTTGGTATGGGTCACCGAGCGGCCAAGGAACACCTCGTCCTCTTCGTCGCTGTAGGAAATCGGGCCGAGCTCTTCCGACAGGCCCCACTTGGTGACCATGTTGCGCGCCATCTTGGTGGCACGCTCGATGTCATTGGAGGCGCCGGTGGTGACGTGCTCGGTACCGAAGATCAGCTCCTCGGCAACGCGGCCGCCATACAGCGAGCACAACCTGCTTTCGATGTTGGTCTTGTCGTAGCTGTAGCGGTCACCCTCGGGCAGGTACATGGTTACGCCGAGCGCGCGGCCACGCGGGATGATGGTGACCTTGTAAACCGGGTCGTGGTCCGGCACCAGGCGGCCGACAATGGCGTGGCCGGCCTCGTGATAGGCGGTGTTGCGCTTCTCGGACTCGCTCATCGCCATCGAGCGGCGCTCGGCGCCCATCATGATCTTGTCGCGGGCCTTGTCGAAGTGCTCCATGCGCACTTCCTTGGCGCCCTCGCGCGCGGCGAACAGGGCCGACTCGTTGACCAGGTTGGCGAGGTCCGCGCCGGAGAAACCGGGCGTGCCGCGGGCAATGGTCATCGCGTCCACGTCGGCATCGAGCGGCACTTTGCGCATGTGCACCAGCAGGATCTGCTCGCGGCCCTTCACGTCCGGCAGGTTGACCACGACCTGGCGGTCGAAGCGACCCGGACGCAGCAACGCGGGATCGAGCACGTCGGGACGATTGGTCGCGGCGATCACGATCACGCCCTCGCCACCCTCGAAGCCGTCCATCTCGACCAGCAACTGGTTCAGGGTCTGCTCGCGCTCGTCATGGCCGCCGCCCAGGCCGGCGCCGCGGTGGCGGCCGACGGCGTCGATCTCGTCGATGAAGATGATGCAGGGCGCGTGCTTCTTGGCCTGCTCGAACATGTCGCGCACGCGCGAGGCACCGACGCCGACGAACATCTCGACGAAATCGGAACCGGAAATGGAGAAGAACGGCACCTTGGCCTCGCCGGCGATGGCGCGCGCCAGCAGGGTCTTGCCGGTGCCCGGCGAACCGACCATCAGCACGCCGCGCGGGATGCGCCCGCCCAGCTTCTGGAACTTGCCCGGATCGCGAAGGAACTCGACCAGCTCGGCGACTTCTTCCTTGGCCTCGTCGCAGCCGGCAACGTCGGCGAAGGTGACCTTCACTTCGTTTTCGCCCTGCATCTTGGCGCGTGACTTGCCGAATGTCATCGCGCCACGGCTGCCACCCTGCTGCATCTGGCGGATGAAGTAGATGAAGATGGCGATGAACAGCACGTACGGCAGGAAGGTGGCGATGATCGCCCACAGCGACGGCCGGTTGTCCGGCTTGGCCTGCGCGATCTCGACATTGTGGTGGACCAGGTCGTTGACCAGGTCCTTGTCATAGGGACCGAAGGTCACGCCCTTGCTGCCGTCGGCGCGCTCGAATTCCAGCACGGTCGTGCCCTGGCGTTCGGACTCGTCGGAGAACTCGACCTTGCGCACTTTGTCGGTGTCCACGTCGGACACGAAGGTGGAGTACGCCACTTCCTGCGGATTGCCGGCCTGCGGGCGCGAGAAGGTCTGGAACACGGTCATCAGGACCAGTGCCACCGCGAGCGTCACCAGCAGGTTCTTTACGAGGTCATTCATCCACGGTTCCCATCAGGACATCCATCAGCCGCGCGGTTGCGCGGGCGTCTACCGCCGGGCCATGCGTCGGCCCCTCACTCATCGACTGCTCACTGCCGCTTGCCAGTGCCCAGCGCATACACTTCATTGGATCGCTTGCGCGAGGCTGCAGGCTTGCGAACCACCAGCTTCGTGTAATGCCGCCGCAGGTCCGCCACGAAGCTGTCGAAGCCCTCGCCCTGGAACAACTTGATCAGGAAATTGCCGTTGTGGCGCAGGTGCGCCTCGGCAAAATCCCTTGCAAGTTCCGACAGATACATGGCCCTTGCCTGATCCACGGTGTCCACACCGGACATATTGGGGGCCATGTCGGAAAGCACAAGGTCCACCGGCGTGGCGCCCAGCAGGGCCTCCAGCCGGGACAGTGCCTCAGCCTCTCTGAAATCGCCGTGAATGAATTCGACCCCGGCAATCGAAGGCATGTCCAGGATGTCCATGGCCAGCACCCGACCATCGTCGTTGCCCTGCCGGTCGCGCAGCGCGGCGCGAAGCACTTGCGACCAGCCACCCGGGGCGGCGCCCAGGTCCACCACCACCATGCCGGGCTTGAGCAGCTTGCCGCGCTCGACCAGTTCCTCGAGCTTGTAGGCCGCCCGTGAGCGCATGCCGTCGGCCTGGGCCTTCTTCACGAACGGGTCGGCGAAGTGCTCCTTGAGCCAGCGCTGGCTGCTCTTGCTGCGGGTAGCCATGGGTGGCGCCAGGTGGCGGAAGATGGCGCCATGATACCCTTCCGCCCCCGCAACCTCCCGGCCCGATGGTCATGTCGACCCTGCTTTCCAACGCGCAAAAGCGCTATCTCCGCGGCCTCGCGCACGACTTGCGCCCGATCGTCCAGGTCGGTGCCAAGGGCGTGACGCCGTCGCTGCTGGCCGAACTCGGCCTGGCGCTGGAACAGCACGAGCTGGTCAAGATCAAGGTGGCCGCCGATGATCGCGACACCCGCGATGCCTGGATCGCAGAAATTGCCGAAGGCACCGAGGCCAGCCTGGTCGGGCGCATCGGGCACACTGCGGTGCTGTATCGCCGCAGCGAGGACAAGCCCCTGGTGATCCTTCCCCGGGCCTGATCCATGCAATTGAGCCAGGACAGCTTCGATGTCCGCTACCAACTGCGCAGCGCCGACGGAACCCTGGCCCGGGTCAGCGACCAGGAGCTGCGCGAAAGTCATGAGCTGCGCGAAAGCTTTTTCCTGACACCGGACGAGTTGGTGCCCGGCTGGGCGCCACGTTCGGCAGCAACGCTGGTACCCGCCGACCTGGAACCATTACTTGCCCTCGCCCCGGCCGTGCTGCTGCTCGGCAGCGGCGCGCGACTGCAGTTTCCGGCCCCCGATGTGATGGCCGCCTGCCTGACCCGCGGCATCGGCATCGAGGTCATGGACAACGCTGCCGCAGCGCGCACATTCAATCTACTGGCCAACGAGGGCCGCCGCGTTGTCGCCGGCTTCCTGCTGTAGTCTGGCGGCTGTTTCCACGAGGCAGCGCCGTGGCCTACATTGATCAGATCCGGGAGTCGGGCAACTGGCTGTTCCGATGGCGCGGGTACCTGCCATTGGTCTTCGTGGCCGTGGTGCTCGGCTCGCTGACCCAGTTCCAGCCGATGGGCGGGAGCGAATTGGGCGACGAACTCTGGGAATCATTCTGTCTTGCCGTCAGCGGCATCGGCCTGCTCATTCGCGCCTTCACGGTGGGCTACACGCCAGCGGCCACTTCAGGCCGCAATGCGCGCGAGCAGCGCGCGGAGTCGCTCAATACCCTCGGCATCTATTCGATGGTCCGGCACCCGCTTTACCTCGGAAACTTCTTCATCTGGCTGGGCGTGGCGATGTTCCCCCACGACTGGCTGGTCGTGCTGGCCTGTTCGGCGATCTTCTGGCTGTACTACGAGCGGATCATGGTGGCCGAGGAGGCCTTCCTCGCCGCGCGGTTCGGCCCCGAATTCGAAGCCTGGGCGCGGCGCACGCCGGCCTTCGTCCCCGATCCGCGACGCTATCAGCCGGCGGACCGGCCGTTTTCGCTGCGCAACGTCCTCAAACGCGAATACCCGGCGTTTTCGGGCACGATCTTCGCGATGTTCATCCTCGAGGTCGCCGGAGACTATGAGGTGCTCGGCCATTTCACCCTGTACACCTTCTGGCTCGTCCTGCTGGTGCTGGCGATCAGCACCCACCTGGTGCTGCGGACACTCAAGAAGCACACCCGGCTGCTGCACGTCCCGGGCCGCTAGGCGGTTGACGGCGGAGCACATTCGCATTGCAAACGCGATGCAGGCACCGGATCGGCTAGACTTCCGCTGTTTGCCCACGTCGGAGCCGCCATGACAGACAGTCCGCTGACCTATCGCCGCGTCCTGCTCAAGCTGTCCGGCGAAGCACTGATGGGCAAGGAAGACTACGGCATCGACCCGGAAGTCATCCGCGGCCTCGCCCGCGAAATCATCGAAGCGCAGAAAGCCGGTGCGCAGATCGGCCTGGTGATCGGCGGCGGCAACATCTTCCGCGGCGCCGGCCTGGCCGCCGCCGGCATGGACCGGGTGACCGGTGACCACATGGGCATGCTGGCGACGGTGATCAATTCGCTGGCGATGCAGGACGCACTCGAGAAGCTGGGCACCTATGCCCGGGTGATGAGCGCAATCAAGATCAATGAAGTCTGCGAGGACTACATCCGCCGGCGTGCCGTGCGCCACCTGGAAAAAGGCCGCATCGCGATTTTCGCCGCCGGCACCGGCAACCCGTTCTTCACCACCGATTCCGCCGCCGCCCTGCGCGCCACGGAAATCGGCGCCGAGTTGCTGCTCAAGGCGACCAAGGTGGACGGCATCTACGACTCGGATCCGAAGAAGAATCCCGGGGCCAAGCGCTTCGATCACCTCAACTACAACGACGTCATCCAGCGCAACCTGCAGGTGATGGATACGGCCGCGTTTGCCTTGTGCCGGGACAAT
>JBBRZU010000010.1:0-46204 GCA_038236425.1 Lysobacterales bacterium | reverse complement strand
CCGCGGCGAAGTGCATGAGGTCAAGGACGCGATGGACAAGTCGCTGCAGGAAGGCATGCACACCTTCGACCAGTCGCTGTTCAAGATGTACAAGGAAGGCAAGATCGAGCTGGAGGAGGCGCTGAAGAAGGCCGACTCCCGTGACGGCCTGGCGTTGAAGATCCGGCTGGCCGAAGGCGCCACCGGCGAACACGACCCCTACGCGGACGTGTTCAGTTCGTCGCAGGATGCCTCCGCCGGGTTCTGAGCATCCCGGGGCGCGGATCGAACGGAATCCGCCCTGCAATTGACCCACCTCAAGTTCCGCCCTGCTCCGCGTGCCTATAGTTGGCCTGGGCATACGGATCGGGAGTCAGGTCATGGCGATGGATCTAAACCACTACATGCAGCTTCTGGCCGAGCGTTCGGCATCTGACCTGTTCCTCAGCCCCGGCGCACCGCCCAATATCAAGATCGAAGGCCTGACCGGGCACCTGGGTGCCAAGGCCTTGAACGCTGCGGACGTGCGGGAGATGGCGTACTCGATCATGAACGAGCGCCAGCAGTCCGAGTTCGAGGACCAGTGGGAAATGAACCTGGCCGTGGCCCTTGGCGAGATCGGTCGTTTCCGGATCAATATCTACCGACAACGTGGCGACATCGCCATGGCGGTGCGCTACGTGACCAACAATATTCCCTCGATCGAAGAGCTCAACCTGCCCGCCCTGCTGCAGGAGCTGATCATGCTGCCGCGCGGGTTGATCCTGTTCGTGGGTGCAGCCGGTTCCGGCAAGTCCACGACCATGGCCTCGATGATCGACTACCGAAACGAGAATCGGACCGGCCACATCCTGACGGTGGAGGAACCGATCGAGTACATGCACACCCACAAGCAATCCGTGGTGGACCAGCGCGAAGTCGGCCTTGACACGCACAGCTTTGCTGCCGCGCTGAAGAATGCGATGCGCCAGGCGCCCGAGGTGATCATGATCGGCGAGATCCGCGACCGCGAAACCATGCAGCAGGCCATTACCTATGCAGAAACCGGCCACCTGTGCCTGTCCACCCTGCACGCCAACAACGCCAACCAGACCCTGGACCGAATCATCAATTTCTTCCCGGAACAGGCCCGCACACAAGTCCTGCTGGACATGTCCCTGAACCTGAAGGCCGTGATCTCGCAACGCCTGCTCAAGGGCGTGCAAAAGCATGTGCGCCGGGTGCCGGCGGTTGAAATCATGCTGTCTTCCCCCTATGTGTCCGACCTGATCCTCAAGGGCGATATCGGGGCGATCAAGGAGGCCATGAAGCACAGCACCGAGATCGGCATGCAGACCTTCGATGAATCCCTGTTCCAGTTGTTTGCGGCGGGCAAGATCAGCTACACCGAGGCCATCGAGGTGGCCGACTCCCGCACCGACCTGGCCCTGCGCATCCGCCTGCAAGGCCTGGCGCCGGAAGGCGTGGCGTACGAGGAGATGCAGATCGAAGCCATCGAGGAACCCAAGCCGAAAGAGGAAGACCCGCGCGCCGGACGGATCGGCTGAGCCGCTCCGCAGCCGCGCCCTGGGCTGGGCTCTAGGGCGCGTCCGGCTGCGCCTCCGGGCGCGCGGACTCGAAGGCCTCCATCGCCAGGCACGCCATCTCGATCCGTTCGATGATCGGGTAAGCGCCCATGGCCACGCCGTAGCGCCGCGCGTTGTAGACCTGCGGTACCAGGCAGCAGTCGGCCATGGTCGGCGCGTCGCCTTCGCAGAACGCACCCGTGGACGGATCGTCCAGGACTTTCTCGATCGCCTGGAAGCCGGCGTTGATCCAGTGCCGCAGCCAGTCCTCGCGCTGTGTCGTGTCGGCGCCAAAGTGCTGTTCCAGGTATTGCAGCACGCGCAGGTTGCCAAGCGGATGGATGTCGGCGGCAACCATCTGGGCGATGGCCCGGCAGCGCTGGCGTTCGCGCGCCGTCGATGGTATCAGCGACGGCGTCTCGCCAAAGGCCTCATCCACGTAGTCGATGATCGCCAGCGACTGGCGCATCACGCGCTCGCCATGGACCAGCACCGGGATCAGCTCCTGCGGGTTCATGTCGCGGAAGGCGGCCGAATGCTGCTCGCCCCCGTTGTTGACCAGGTGCACCGGCAGGGTCTCGTAGTCGAGGCCCTTGAGATTGAGTGCAATGCGCACCCGGTAGCAGGCGCTGGAGCGCCAGTACGAATACAGCTTGAGCGATTCTGCTGGCATGGCGGCCTCGGGCTCCGTGCGGCGACAGGCCAAGGCTACCGCCAAAACGGCCGCACCGGGAGGGGCGTTCGCCCCGCACCGGGCAGGACAGCTGTCAGGGTGTGATGATCCGCTGCTCGATGGCGCCGAAGATCGAGTTTCCGGCCGCGTCGAGCATCTCGATGCGAACAGTGTCGCCGTTGGCCATGAAGGGCGTGCTCGGCTTGCCGTCACGCAAGGTCTCGACCGTGCGCAGCTCGGCGAAGCACGACGCCCCCAGCGAGGTGTCCTCGTTGGCCACGGTGCCCGAACCGATGATCGTGCCTGCCGAGAGCGGGCGCGTTTTCGCCGCATGCGCCAGCAACTGGGCAAAGTCGAACTGCATGTCCACGCCCGCTTCGGGTGCGCCGAACCAGGCATTGTTGACGTGGGTGAGCAGCGGCAGGTGCAGCTTGTTGCCACGCCAGGCTTCGCCCAGCTCGTCGGGAGTGACCAGCACCGGACTCAGGGCCGAGCGCGGCTTGGACTGAACGAAGCCGAAACCCTTGGCCAGCTCGCCGGGGATCAGGTTGCGCAGTGACACGTCGTTGATCAGTCCGACCAGCTGGATGTGCGCGGCGGCATCCGCGACCGAAGGCGCCATCGGTACGTCATCGGTCACCACGACGATTTCCGCCTCCAGGTCGATGCCGTACGCGGCATCGGTCACGCGCACCGGGTCGCGCGGACCGAGGAACCCGGCACTGGTGGCCTGGTACATCAGCGGATCGCTGTAGAAGCTCTCGGGCACCTCGGCGCCGCGCGCCTTGCGCACCCGCGCCACGTGCGGCAAGTACGCGCTGCCGTCGAGGAATTCGTAGGCACGCGGCAGCGGCGAGGCGAACACCGCGAAATCCACCGCAAACACCGGCTCGCCGTTGATGGTTTCCGCGGGGCTCAGCTCGAGCACTTCATAGACCGCGTTGAGCCGCGGTGCCGTCGTGTCCCAGTCTTCCAGTGCCTGCTGCAGGGTCGCTGCGATGCCGGTGGCCTTGACCGCGCGGGTCAGGTCACGCGAAACAACAACGAGCGTGCCGTCACGGCCGCCTTCCTTGAGCGAACCGAGTTTCATGCTTGTGCCTTGAAGTTGTTGCGCAGGCCAGTCCAGCAATCCTGGTAGTCCTTCTGCCGGGTGGTTGAGGCCATCGCCTGCGCGGTCGGCCGGATCACCGCGCGCGTTTCGAACATGAAGGCCATGGTGTCGCGGATGACATCGGGTTTCGACAGGTCGGCCGCCGATGCCTTGTCGAACGTGGCTGCATCGGGGCCATGGCCGCTCATGCAGTTGTGCAGGGACGCGCCGCCGGGCAGGAACCCCTCGGCCTTGGCGTCATAGACGCCGGCGAGCAGGCCCATGAATTCGCTGGCCACGTTGCGGTGGAACCACGGTGGACGAAACGTATCCTGGGCCACCAGCCAGCGCGGCGGGAAAATCGCCAGATCGAGGTTCGCGGTGCCTGGCACGCCGCTGGGCGAGGTCAGCACCGTGAAGATCGACGGATCCGGATGGTCGTAGCTGATCGAGCCGATGGTGTTGAAGCGGCGCAGGTCGTATTTGTAGGGCGCGTAGTTGCCGTGCCAGCCGACCACGTCGAGCGGCGAGTGACCGATCGGCGCGTGCCACAGGCGGCCCTGGAACTTTGCAATCAGGGAAAACTCGCCCTCGACGTCTTCGAACGCGGCTTCTGGCGTGAGGAAATCGCGCGAGTTGGCCAGGCCGTTGGAACCGATCGGGCCCAGCTCGGGCAGGCGCAGCAACTGGCCGAAATTCTCCAGGGCATAGCCGCTGGCCGCGCCGTCAAGCAACTCGACGCTGAAGCGCAGGCCGCGCGGGATCACGCCGATTTCCTGCGGCTCCAGCTCGAGCACGCCGAGCTCGGTGGCGACGCGCAACCGGCCGTCCTGCGGCATCAGCAGCAGTTCGGCATCGGCGTCGTAGAAGTAACGCCCGGCCATGGACATGTTTGCGGCATACAGATGGATGCCGATGCCATCCAGCACATCCGGGCCGCCGTTACCGGCCATGGTGAACAGGCCATCCACGAAATCGGTCGGCGCCGACGGCATCGGCAGCGGGCTCCAGCGCAACTGGTTGGGCGTTGCCGGCTGTTCGTCGAAGCGATTGTGGAAGGCGGTGTCACCGAGCGGCGCGAATTCGCCGTGCATCGCCGCAGGGCGGATGCGGTACAGCCAGCTGCGCCGGTTCTCGGCGCGCGGCGCGGTGAACGCCGTGCCCGAGAGCTGCTCGGCATACAGGCCCAGCGGCGCGCGCTGCGGTGAGTTGCGCCCCTCCGGCAACGCGCCGGCGACGGCTTCGGTCAGCACATGGTTGCCGAATCCTGCCTGGTATCCACCACCACTCATCGCCATCTCCTGTGCAGTCCGGGGCTCAGAGCACGCCGCGGCGGATCTGGTCGCGCTCGATGCTCTCGAACAACGCCTGGAAGTTACCCTCGCCGAATCCTTCGTTGCCCTTGCGCTGGATGATCTCGAAGAAGATCGGGCCAATCGCATTCTGGGTGAAGATCTGCAGGAGCTTCCTCTGCTTGGTCTCCAGGTCCGCGTCGATCAGGATCTTGTTCTTCTTCAGGCGCGGCACGTCCTCGCCATGGTCGGGCACCCGGACATCGATCACGTCGAAGTAGCTGTCTGGCGTGTCGAGGAACTCGACGCCGGCCGCGCGCATTGCTTCCACGGTTGAATAGATGTCATCGGTGAAGCAGGCGATGTGCTGGATGCCCTCGCCCTTGTAGGCGTTGAGGTATTCGTTGATCTGCGAACCCGGGTCGTTGGACTCGTTGAGCGGGATGCGCACCACGCCATCAGGCGCAGTCATGGCCTTCGAGACCAGGCCGGTCTTGACGCCCTTGATGTCGAAGTAGCGGATCTCGCGGAAGTTGAACAGGCGCTCGTAATAATCCGACCACTTCTGCATGTTGCCGAAGAACAGGTTGTGCGTGAGGTGATCGATGAAGGTCAGGCCATAGCCAACCGGATGCGGATCGGCACCCGGGATCGGCAGGTAGTCGGCATCGAACACGCTGCCGGCGTCGCCGTAGCGGTCCACCAGGTACAGCATGCAATCGCCGATGCCCTTCACCACCGGTACGTCGACGGCCTTGCTTGCTTCCTTTTGCGTGACTTTCTCGCCACCGTTACCCAGCACGCCCTGGAAGACGTGATCGGCGGGCTGGCGGAAACGGATCGCGAAACCACAGGCGCAGGGTCCGTGCTCGCGCGCGAAGTCGGCGGCGAAACTGTCCGGGTCCTCGTTGACCACGAAGCTCACGCCGCCCTGCCGATAGACGGTGATCGGGCGCGACTTGTGTCGCAGCACCGGGCTGAATCCCATGCGCTTGAACAGCGCACCCAGCGACTCGCGGCTGGCCGCATCGGGCGCGGCGAATTCGACGAACTCGAAGCCATCGATGCCCATCGGATTTTCAAAGGTGGTCGGCTGCATGCCGAGATTGGGTTGCGCGCTCATGGGACTCCTCCTGTGCTGCGTTGACGCCGAAGCGGCCGCTTGCAGGGCGGCGCTCCGGCCAATATAGTTTCATCTGTAACCATTCGCAAGCGCATGGCCCCATGACCGAGCACGCCGTCCTCGAACTCGAGCACTTCCTGCCCTACCGGTTGTCGGTGCTGTCGAACCGGGTCAGTCAGGAAATCGCCCGACTCTATGCTGAGCGCTTTGCCCTGAACGTCACCGAATGGCGCTTGCTGGCGGTGCTCGGGCGCTACCCGGACCTCACCGCCACCCAACTGGCCGAGCGCACCGCAATGGACAAGGTTGCCGTCAGCCGGGCTGTTGCATCACTGTTGGCCGAGGGCCGTCTCACCCGCAAGGTGGACGGCGACGACCGCCGCCGCGCGCGCCTGCGGCTATCTGCCAAGGGCTATCGCATCTACGACCAGGTCGCACCCCTGGCACTGGCTTACGAACGTAAACTGCTGTCCGCGCTCGACGCCACCGATCGCGCGCTACTGGACACCCTCCTCTCCCGCCTCACCATCTAATGTGGGAACGCCCCCTGTGGGAGCGGCTTCAGCCGCGATCTGTGGGAGCAGCTTCTGTGGGAGCGGCTTCAGCCGCGATCCCATCAATCAACACCGCGCCGCAACGACACCCCAACAACCACATCGCGCCCCGGCGCCGGCTCGAAATACCGCCCATTCGCCTCATTGACAATCACCGATCCAATAATGCGGCGGTCAGTGACGTTGTTGATCCGCGCAAATCCTGTCCAATCCACGCCAGCCCAACGAAAATGCCGCTCGACACTCAGATCGAAGCTGGCGTAGCGCGGTGCCGACGCGCTGTTGGCATCGTTGGCGAACACACGGCTGGAATAGCGACCCTCCAACGCAAAGTCAGTCGCCGCGCCGACATTGCGCCGCAGCTCGGCCCAGGCGAAATGACGCGAGATTCCCGGGATCGAGCGGCCCGCGACAATGAGCAGATCGTCGGGCGCACACGCCGGCGCCGGGCAGCGCGCCACATTGCGCAGGTAGCGGGCGTCGAGCAAGGTATAGGCGCTGGCGACATGCCACCCCCGCCCCAGCTCGGCCGACAGTGCCGCTTCAAGGCCGCGCCGACGTGATTGCGCGGCATTGCCGAACACACTCCGGCCGCCTTGATTTGCAATCGCCACCAGCTCATCGCGGGTCTGGCTCTGGAACAACCCCAGCGACCAGTCGAGCTGATCGCGGCTGGCGCGCACACCCACTTCGAAATTGCGGCTGCGCGCCGGACGCAGGGCGCCGTTCAATCCGCTCGATCCGTCATTGCGGTAGGCGAGTTCGGCGAAGGTCGGCGTCTCGAATCCGCCGCCCGCGTTGGCATACACGCTCAGCCAGGGCCGCAGCCGAAACAGCACCCCCGCCACTGGCGAGGTGCTTGCATAGTTGAGCCGACCGCTGTCGTCGGGATTGGTCGCGGTGATGTAATGGTCATCGGAGACGAATCGTATCCGGCTGCGGCGCACGCCGAGGTTGATGCGCCAGCGCTCGGCCGGTTCCCAGTCGGCCTGTGCATAGATGTCGCGACTGCTGACGCGATCGTCCTGGTCGCGCCGCAACGCGCCGACCACGCCCAGCCTCGCGCCGAGGAAATTGTCGAAACCCAGGCGATGTTCGCGCGACACTTCGTCGTCCAGTCCGACAGCAAACGAAAACGGCCTGTGCGCCAGTTCGCCCGACCAGCGCCAGCGCAGGTCGGCGCCACGGTAGCTCCGGCCCAGGTCGATCGCGCCGCCGCCACTGAGCGGATTCACCTGCGCTGCCACGGGCACCGAAAGCATCTGGGTGGTCTGCCGAGTTCCCGAATACATGGTCAGCAACAGGGCCTGGTGTGCGCCAAGATCCTGTTCCACATGCGCACCCAACTGGGTCTGCTGCACCGTCTTGCGCGTATCGAAGGCGAGCGCACCGGCGCTGGCGGCGCGTCGATCACGTTGCACCTGCGCGGCGGTCAGCCCCTGGGGGTCGTCGGCCTCCAGGTCGATGCTGTTGAGCAGCACGGTGTAGCGAGCGGACGCGCCGAACCGGCCCTTGAGCAGCGCCTGCCCGCTGCGGCGACGTGATGCGCTGTGGTCGCGGTAGCCATCACTGTCCACCTGCGCGAGGTCAATCAGCACACTGCCATGCGGCTCGGTGCCAACCGGTGCGTGCAACGAGGCGGCGCTGCGATGCAGGCCATCCGAGCCGAACACCTGATCGACGCCGATGGTCGGCTGCGCTGGCGCGTCGCCGGTAAACAGCGAGATGACACCGCCCGAGGAATTGCCATAAAGCGCCGAGAACGGTCCACGCAGCACTTCGATCCGCTGGGCGGAATCCAGCGCGAAATGCGACACCTGGCCCTGGCCGTCGGGCATCGTTGCCGGAATGTCGTCGGTGTACAGGCGCACTCCACGCACGCCGAAGGCGGCGCGCGCACCGAAGCCGCGGATCGAGATCTGCAGGTCCTGGGCCTGGTTGTTGCGGTCGCGCGCGATGACGCCCGGAATGCGCTGCAGTGTTTCCGACAGATTGATGCGCGGCTGCGCGCGCCGGATCTGTTCGGCCGTGATCACATCGATTGCGGCCGGAACCTGCAACGCCGCTTCAGCTTTTCCCGTGGCTGTGACGACGATGGTCTCAAGCCGGGGCGACGCGGGCTTGGTGGCTTGCGCCGGCATGGCCAGTGCAATCGCCAGCAGCGCGGACATGGGCGGACTCATGAGCAGGGAGGTCCTGGCGAGTATGCGCGATGAATGCGGGGTTTCAGGCAGGCGGCACGCCCGGGATTCCTGGCGGTTGCGGATGGCAGAAGGCCCGGATTTCTCCGGGCCTTCCTTGAACAGCTTGTCGCGGCTTAAGCCGCTCCCACAGGCGCCGCTCCCACAGGCGCCGCTCCCACAGGCGCCGCTCCCATGGGTTATTTTACGCCGTGCATCAGGCGCTGGATCAGGGGCGCGATCAGGAACAGCAGTACGCCGGAACCCACCAGCGCATAGAAGCCGAAGGTGTATCCCGCATGCGCGGACTCGACCGTCATGCCGCTTTCGCCACTGACCTTTCCGGCAAAGATGCCGGCCAGGTTGTTGCCGATGGCAATCGACAGGAACCAGCAGCCCATCGCCAGCCCGCCGAGGCGCGCGGGTGCGAGCTTGGTGGTCATCGACAGCCCGATCGGCGACAGGCACAACTCGCCCACCGACTGGATCACATAGACCATGAACAGGGTCCAGAACGGGATTTTGCCGGCGTCATCCACCATGCCCTTGAGGGCGAACATCAGCAGCAGGAAGGCCAGGCCATTGAAGATCAGGCCCAGGCCAAACTTGCGCGGAATGATCGGATTGTTGCGGCCCATCTTTACCCAGATCCACGCCAGCAGCGGGGCCAGGGCGATGATCGCGACCGAGTTGACCGACTGGAACCACGACACCGGGAAGTCATTGGTGCCCGCCAGCGCCTGGAACAGGCCGGTCATGCCGATGTTGCGGTCGACGATCTTGTCGGCCAGGAAGTTGAAGGAGCTGCCCGCCTGCTCGAAGAACATCCAGAACAGCACGTTGAAAATGAAGATGGTGAGCATCGCCAACACCTTGTCGCGCGACACCGCACCTTCGACGATGCCCTCGCGGACCAGCATGATCGCCGGAACCACGATCAGCGCCATCAGGATGTACTGCAGCATCTCGGCGTCAATGGTCAGCAGCGCGTAGAACAGGGGGATACCCACGATCAGGCCGATCACCATCACCATGCTGACATTGCGCAGGCCGACCTGGTGCTCGGCAGGAGCGCCGATGCCCTTGAGTTGGGTGCGGCCGAACCAGAACCAGACCAGGCTGATCAGCATGCCGATGCCCGCGGAGATGAACACCACTTTGTAGGCAGGCGTGTCTTCGATGCCGAAAATCTTTTTTGCCAGGTACTGGGTGATCAGGGGCGCCAGGAATGCACCCAGGTTGATGCCCATGTAGAAGATGGTGAAGCCCGAGTCGCGGCGCTCGTCACCCTGGGCATACACCTTGCCGACCAGGGTCGAGATGATCGGCTTGAACAGGCCGTTGCCGACGATGATGGTGGCCAGTCCCAGCTTGAACATCGATTCGCTTGGCGATGCCAGCAGGAACAGTCCCGCGGCCATGATGATCGCGCCGAGCAGGATGGAACGCTGGAAGCCAATCAGTTTGTCCGCGACGTAGCCGCCGAAGATCGCACCCGCGTACACCAGCGCCAGGTAAGCGCCATACAGTTCGCTGGCCGGCTTCTCGCCGGACGCGTCGCCGCCGTGGAACTGGGCAACGATGTACAACACCATCGCCCAGCGGATGCCATAGAACGCAAAGCGCTCCCAGAACTCGGTCATGAACAACATCCACAACGGGCGCGGATGCCCCATTACTTGCTTGAATTCTGGCAGCGCGTCCCCGCTATGGGGTGTGGCCTGGGCACCGGTCATTCGGCGTCTCCTGTGGTGGATGCAACTGTTGGCAGGGATTTTCGCGCCCGCGACCGAAGCTTCCGGGTGCATGCGACCGCAAAGGTTTAACCGCTCGCCGCCGCCACGTCAAACTGGCGACGCCATGCTGCACCGCAACATCCTTGTGGGAGCACATCTGTGGGAGCGGCTTCAGCCGCGATCTGATGAAGTCGCGGCTGAAGCCGCTCCCACAGGGGCCGCTCCCACAGGTGGGGCGCCAAGCTCGGTGCGGACGTCGAGCAGTTCGGGGAAGAAGGTCAGCTCAAGCGCCTGCTTCAGGAAACCCACGCCCGAGCTGCCGCCGGTGCCGCGACGGAAACCGATGATCCGCTCGACCGTCTTCATGTGCCGGAACCGCCACAGCTGGAAACTCTGTTCGATGTCGAGCAGCTGCTCGGCCATCGCATAGGCATCCCAGTGCGCGTCGGCGTCCTCGTAGATGCGCTGGAACACCGGCACCAGGCGCGGGTCGCGTGCGTGGGCAATGGTCCAGTCGCGCTCGACCAGGTCGGCCGGTACATCGTGGCCGTGGCGGGCGAGATAGCGCAGGTATTCGTCGTACAGGCTGGGCGCCTCGAGCGTTTCGCGCAGCTCGGCCTGGCCGGCGGGATCGTGATTGAACACCGCGATCATGCCCGCGTTCTTGTTGCCCAGCAGGAATTCGATCAGGCGGTACTGCAATGACTGGAAGCCCGACGCCGGCCCAAGCAGATGGCGGAATTCCAGGTATTCGTTCGGCGTCAGCGTTTCCAGCACGCCCCATTGCTCGAACAACTGCCGCTGCACCTGCTTGACGCGCGCCAGGATTTTCTGGGTCGGCTCAAGCCGGTCCTGCTTCAGGTGCTCGATGGCGGCGCGCAGCTCGTGGATCACCAGCTTCATCCACAGCTCGGACACCTGGTGCTGGATGATGAACAGCAGTTCATCGTGATGCTCGGGCTTGGAGATCGGCTGTTGCGCGGCAAGCAGGAGGTCCAGGCGCAGGTAGCCGCCATAGCTCAGGCGCTCGGCCAGATCGGTGATCACGCCTTGCTCGATCGGGCGTTCGTTCAGGGGTTGCGTCATGTCGAAGGGTGTCGAAGGGGCGCTGTGAAGGGTACCGCATCAGGCGCGTGCGGCCCCGCCGGCGGCCACGGATGGAGCGTACGCGGGCGTCTGGGCGACCCCGGCGGGCCGACCCGCCTTGCCGTCGCGGTACACTAGGGGTTCCGGCCGGGCCACGTGAAACGCGGGCTGCGCTGGTAATTTTCGCGTCCCGCTGGCTGCCTGGGAGGGCCCATGCCGACCGTAGCAACTTTCGACATCGAATACCTGCAGTACCTGGGTCCGGACGGCAAGCTCGTCCGCGACGACCTGCCCGAGTTTGCCGCCGACCGGCGCGTACTCGTGGACCTGTTCAAGCACATGCTGCTCACCCGCGCCTTCGACACCAAGGCGGTGAACCTGCAGCGCACCGGCAAGCTCGGCACCTATGCCAGCAGCCTGGGCCACGAAGCGACCCATATCGGCATCGGCAGCGCAATGCAGTACGACGATGTGTTCGCGCCGTCGTATCGCGAGTACGGCGCCCAGTTCATGCGTGGTGTGAAGCCGCGCGAGGTGCTGATGTACTGGGGCGGCGACGAGCGCGGCAATGATTTCTCCGGCCCGCCGCACGATTATTCCTGGTGCGTGCCGATCGGCACCCAGAACCTGCATGCGGCCGGCGCGGCGCTCGCCTTCAAGCTGCGCGGTGAACCGCGCGTGGCGGTGGCCTGCGTCGGTGATGGTGGCTCGTCAAAGACCGACACCTACGCCGCGATCAACTCGGCTGGTGCATTCACCCTGCCCTTCATCCAGTGCATCATCAACAACCAGTGGGCGATCTCGGTGCCGCGCAGCGCGCAGACCGGCGCCAAGACGCTGGCGCAGAAGGGCATCGCCGGCGGCCTGGAATCGCTGCAGGTGGATGGCAACGACATCATCGCCGTGCGCGGCGCGATGGACCACGCGCTCAAGCGCGCCCGCAACGGCCACGGCGGCAGTTGCATCGAGTTCGTCACCTACCGCCTGTCCGACCACACCACCGCCGACGACGCGCGCCGTTATCGCGGCGAGGAAGAAGTGAAGGAAGGCTGGGCGCGCGAGCCGTTCCTGCGCCTGCGCAAGTTCCTCACTGACGAAGGCGTGTGGAGCGAGGCGATCGAAGCCGAGTGGAAGATCGAGTGCAATCGCCTGACCGACATCGAGGTCAACGCCTATCTCGAAACCAAGACGCAGCCAGTGGAAGCGATGTTCGATTTTCTTTACGGCGACATGCCGCATGACGTTGCCGCGCAGCGCGCGGAAGCCTTGAAGTGGGAGGGCCGCTGAGATGGCCGCCATCACGCTGATCGAAGCGATCACCCAGGCGCTGGCCTGGGAACTCAAGCATGACGAGACCGTCGTGGTGCTGGGCGAGGACGTCGGTATCAACGGCGGCGTATTCCGCGCCACCGCCGGCCTGCAGGCCACCTTCGGGGTGGATCGGGTCATTGATACGCCGCTCGACGAGACCACCATCGCCGGCCTGACCGTCGGCATGGCGGCGCAGGGCATGCGGCCGGTGGCCGAAGCGCAGTTCGACGGCTTCATGTACCCGATGGTGGACCACATCATCTGCCACGCCGCGCGCTTCCGTTACCGCACCCGGGGTCGCCTGACGTGTCCCATGGTCCTGCGCGTGCCCTGGGGCGGCGGCATCCGCGCGCCCGAGCATCATTCCGAAGCCAACGAAGCTATCTTCACCAACGTGCCAGGTTTGCGCGTGGTCATGCCGTCGTCGCCACAGCGTGCCTACGGCTTGCTGCTTGCAGCGATCCGCGATCCGGATCCGGTGATCTTCTTCGAGCCAAAGCGCATCTACCGCCAGTACAAGGAAGAGGTGCCCGATGACGGCGAGGCTTTGCCGCTGGACGTGTGCTTCGTGTTGCGCGACGGCAGCGACGTGACCCTGGTCACCTGGGGTTCGCAGGTGAAGGAAACGCTGGAAGCCGCCGACGCGCTTGCGAAGGAAGGCATCAGCGCCGAGGTGATCGACATCGCCACGATCAAGCCGCTGGACTTCGACACCATCCATGAATCGGTCAAGAAGACCGGCCGCTGCGTGATCGTGCACGAGGCCCCGCGCACCGCAGGCTTCGGCGCCGAGATCGCCGCGCAGTTGGCCGAGAAGGCGATGTTCGACCTGGTCGCCCCGGTCGAGCGCGTCACCGGCTACGACACCCACATCCCCCTGTTCCGGCTGGAGATGAAGTACCTGCCGAGCGTGGAAAAAATCCTGGCCGCCGCCAAGCGCACGCTGGCGATGAGCTGACGACACGGAGCGTTGCCATGAGCAAGAAAATCTTTTACCTGCCCGACCTCGGCGAAGGCCTGCCCGATGCCGAGATCGTCGAGTGGATGGCCAAGGTTGGCGACACCATCCAGCTTGATGAGCCGCTGGTGTCCATGGAAACCGCCAAGGCCGTGGTCGAACTGCCTTCGCCGTTCTCCGGCAAGGTGTTGCGCGTGGCCGGCGGCGCTGGCGATGTGATCAACACCGGCGCCTGGCTGGTGGAGATGGAACTCGACATGAGCCTGCCGCAGCGTGCCGAGGCGCAGGACACCGGGCATGCGCACGGCAGTGGCCACGCGCCGCCGCCGGAAGACGAAGAATCAATCGCGCCGCCGAGCGCAGCCCCGGTTGGCAGCAAGCCGACCGGTGCCGAGGACGTGGTGCAGCAGCCCGAACCGAGCGCCACCAAGGCGCCGGAAGCGAAGTCCGCCGACGCCGGCACCGTGGTCGGTGCGATGCAGTCCAGCGATGCCGTGCGCAGCGAGACGGCCTTCGCCGTTGGCGGCGTCAAGGCGATGCCGGCCGTGCGCGCGCTGGCCAAGAAGCTCGGCGTGGACCTCACCCGCGTCGCCCCAACCGGCGCCGACGACGTCGTCACCATGGCCGACGTAAAAAAAGCCGCCACTGCCGGCACCGCCAGTGGCAGCACCTCCAGTGGGAGCACCTCCAGTGGGAGAAGCTTAAGTGGGAGCGGCTTAAGTGGGAGCGGCTTCAGCCGCGATTCCACCCCCCGCCCACCATCACCCCCCACGCGCGCACCCAGCCAGCCGATGCCTACGGTCACGCGCGACGCCCCAATCCGCGCCACCGCCGCCCGCGACATCGACGAACCAATCCGCGGCGTGCGCCGCAACATGGTGCGTGTCATGAGCGCCGCCCACGCAGAAGTCGTCCCGACCACGCTGATGGATGACGCCGACCTGCACGCCTGGTCGCCGGGCGCAGACATCATGGCGCGCCTGATCCGCTCGATCGTGCACGCCGCCGCCGCCGAGCCGGGCCTCAACGCCTGGCTCAATGCAAAGGAAGGCACGCTGCGCCGCCATTCCCGCGTGGACGTGGGCATCGCGGTGGATTCGCCGGAAGGCCTGTTCGTGCCGGCACTGCGCAATTCCGACCAGCTCGACCCGCACCAGATACGGATGGAACTCAACCGCCTGCGCGACGGCGTCAAGAATCGCAGCCTGCCGCCGGAAGACCTGACCGGCTACACCATCATGCTGTCGAATTTTGGTGTCTTTGCAGGCAAATACGCCACGCCGATCGTGGTGCCGCCATGCGTGTGCATCATTGGTGCTGGACGGCTCAATCATGCGATCGTGCCAGTACTTGGCGGCATGGAAACGCACCGGCTGATGCCGCTGTCGCTGAGCTTCGACCATCGCGCCGTGACTGGTGGCGAAGCGGCGCGCTTCCTGCGCGTGATGATCGACGACCTGCAGCGCGCGAACTGATCGCAACACTGATCCGTAGCTCGATACCGCTTCTCCTCGCGGACTCGGCGAAACGCACATGGCCCGGCGACTGGTTGGATTCATGATTGATTGCGAACGGGCCGCGATCGGCCCGGCCGCCCTGTTCTGGAGTGGCGCGCTCGGGCTGCCGATCGTCGATCCCGACGAAGGCGGCGATGGCCGCTATGCCCTGCTCGGCCCCGGCCCGGGCGGCATCCATGTCGAAGTGCAATCGGTGGAGCATGCTTCGCGCCTGCACCTGGACATCGAATGCGACGACATCGATGCCGAGGCTACGGCACTGGAAGCCATCGGCGCGACCCGCATCGCCAATCCTGGCAAGCGCTGGTGGGTAATGCAGGCACCGACCGGACACCGCTTGTGCCTGGTGCGCAAACGCGAACCCGAATTCGCCTCGCGGCCGCGCCGGACCACCCTGCCACTGCAGCACCACAGCGTGCTGATCGCCTTGGTGATCGACTGCCCGTGCGAGTCACTGGAACCGGCGTTGCAGTTCTGGAGCCGGGCCCTGTGCCGCGATATCGCCAGCCACGACCAGGACGGTGACGGGCGCTACGGCGAGTTGGCCACCGCGCCCGATGAGTTGTTCCTTCTGCTGCAGCGCGTCGAGCATGAGGCGCGCGTGCACCTGGATATCCAGACCGACAACCTGGACGCCGAAGTCGTGCGACTGGAGCGGCTTGGCGCCACGCGCGACGCCTTGCTCAAGCACTGGTGGCTGATGTGCGCGCCCACTGGCCACCGCTTCTGCGTGGTCGGCCAGCAGCCGGCCAAGCCGGGCGTGCGGCAGAACAGCTGGGGTCGGCGCGCCTGAACCGGGCCGGTCCTCGCCCAGCTTGCTCGGGAGCTGCCCTCGGCCGGCGCAGCACAAACTGGAATCAATCCCGGCAGTAGCCTTCACTGGCATGGACGGTAAGGCAATTTTTCTTGTCCGCCAGCCATTTCATGCCGGTCGCCTTTCCGTCGGTGGCGTGGATGGTTTCGCTCTTGCCATCGCGCTCGAAGCTGATCGCGTCGACGTCGCGCTTTCCGCCGAAGAATCGAAGTCCATCGAGATCGCGGATCGTCAGCTGATAGCCCTCGTCCTTCGCTTCGATGGTGAGGGAGGTTCCCTCCGGACCCGTCCATTTGCCGAGCCAAGCATCGGGGCCAGTGGCACTCGGGTCCGCTTCACCTGATGACGCGGCCGGTGCAGGTGCGGTCGACTCGGCTGCGACATCTGCAGCTGTGGTGGCTGGGGCAGCGACGACAGGTGACGCGGGCGCGGCCGCTGGCTGGCAGGCTGCGAGAGCGGTCATCCCGACAAGCAGGAAGGCGGTGGCGGAAAGGCGAGGCGACATGGCGGATCCTTGGCGGGAGGTACGGGGATGATGCATCGCAAACAATGAACGCCGGGTGCAGGCGCGCCTCAGTGGGTGCGCGAGACGATCCGCACGACAACCTCGCGATACACGACAAAGCCCATCCGCTCGTACAGTGCACGCGCGCCGACGTTGCCGCTCATGACATGCAGGAATGGCACCTGTCCGCGCGCAAGCTGCCTGCCGATGACCTGCGCGGTGAGTTGCATCGCCTGGCCGCGGCCGCGCACGTCGGGATGCGTGCAGATACCACTGACCTCGCGCAGCCGTCCAGCGTGCAGGCGCTCCCCGGCCATCGCAACCAGGCGGCCGTCCTCGAACACGCCCAGGTAGTCGCCCAGTTCGATGGTGCGCAATCCGAATGGACCGGGGTTGGTCAGCAGCGCCAACTCGAGTGCCTGCGGCGCGTGGCGGATTTCTACCGGCACGGCATCGGCGATGTGCGGGGCGGCAGGTGCGTCCCCGCGCGCCCAGGCCATGCGCACCATCTTCGCGTCGCGTTCGATGCGCCAGCCGGTCGGCGCCTGGCCGGTCCAGTCCGGGCAATAGACGTGTTCGCCGAGCGCGAAGTACGGTAGCAACTGCGCGAAATCGGGCCGCGCGGGATTGGCAAACGCCAGGATCGGCGAAAAGCCCGGGGCGTAGCGTCGTGCCCACTCCGTGCCGACCGTCAGCGCGCGTTGGGCACCGGAAAATGCGCGCCAGAAAACATCATCCAGATCGTCATGGTCGGCGCGCTCAAGCACCCGCGCGAACTCCATGGACTGATCGCAGTTGCTCATCGATGGCGCGCGTCCTGTCGGTCACCACATCGCCGGTGTGCAGGGTGGACTTGCGCTCCACCAGCAACAGCAGGCATTCGTCTTCGGCCACCGGGTTATGCCGCACGCCCTTGGGCACCACATGCATCTGACCCGCCGACAGCTCCACTGCACCGTCCTCGAATTCCAGCCGCAACCTGCCTTCGAGCACGAGGAACAATTCGTCTTCATCATCGTGCCGATGCCATGCCAGGGTGCCATGCACCTTGGCTACTTTGATGTAGTTGTCGTCAACCTCGGCGATGACCCGCGGTGACCACAACTCGGCAAGCGACCGGGCAATCTCCAGCGGCGACAGCGCAGCGCGCCCGCCCGCCCTGGACCCGGCGCCCGGGTCGTCAAGTTCGCGGGTCATGAACATGCTGTGCGGCGAGTCGACGAACTCGGCGAACGGCCCGCAGAACGCGAAACCGAAGCGTGCATACAGCGCGCGCGCCGGTTCGAAGGCATCGGCCGATCCGGTTTCCAGGCTGAGCCGCTTGTAGCCACGGCGCGCGGCTTCATCGAGCAAGTGCCGGAGCATCACCGCACCCACGCCGCGCCGCCGTCGGGTCCGCGTGGTGCGCATGGACTTGATCTCGCCATGAGCCGCATCCAGCTCCCGCAGCGCGCAACAGCCAAGCAACGCGTCGCCCTCCCACGCAGCCCAGAAACTCAGGCCCGGCCCGCGCAGGCCATGCAGGTCGATCGCGTGCATGGCCTCGGGCGGCGAGTGCAGCGCCATGTCCTCGAGGTGCTCACGCAGCAGCGCCTGCACCGCTGGCAGTTCGAGTCCATCAGGGCGCATCGTGATGTCCATGTCAGCCACCTCGACGGCGCGTGGGTTCCATGACCAGGACCAGCTCTGCCCACTGCAGCAATTCCGGCGTGACCGGTACGTCTGCATCGGAGGCCGTCCCGGCGGACGCGACTTCGATCCCGGGCCAGTCGGCAAAAACCTGTTCGGCGGTCGGGCTGCGCAGGCGATTACGGCTGCACACGAACAGCACCCTGGTCACGACGCCCTAGACATTCCAGACGATATCAATGCCATCGCTTTTGCTGTCGGCCAGTGCCTTGCGCAGCATCGCCACCAGCGGCGGATGGCCGCCATTGGCTTCGAACATCGCCAGGGTCTGGGTGTCGATGTAGTAATCGGTATCGGTGGAGGACTCTTCTTCCAGCTGGCCCACCAGGAACTCGAGTTCTTCGTCGGTGATGAAACCGATGGTGCTGTTGTCTGCCTTGTTGCTGATGCGGATGGTCATGCGTGTTCCTGTAGTTCAGCGCGATGCAGTGGTCCGACTGCCCGGGGCCGCGATGGGCAGGTGCGAGCGTAACGGTGCCGGCGGCGACTGTCACGCCGCGCAATCAAGCTCGAATGCCCTGTCCGGCAGGACCCGGATCCGGCGCATTGCCGGGACGCCGGGCCTAACGAGCCTTGCCACCCATAACAAAGAATGTGGCGCCGAGGCCGAAAAACGCTGCAGCGACGCCGAAAAAAGGCGCCTGGTGGCCCAGCACGCCTGCGAGGATGAATGCGGCCCCGGCAAGCATGAACAACACCCCGGCACTGCGCATGTGCTTGGACTGACTCATGGAACGATCCCCTCGTCGACAGTGACTTGCGGCGCCAGTCAGCGCGTTCCGAACCGGCGCGCGCGCAAGATCCACGCTGCGGCCAGTACGAGCAGGAAGGCATGGTACGCCGCCAGCGTGGCGAGCACCTGCGGCCACAAGGTGCCGTCGCGATCCGACGGCAGGAAGTACGCCCACCACATTGCCAGCGCACTCAGCACCAGGGCCAGTGTGAGCGCCACCAGATCGAAGCGACGGCGACCGCGGCCGATGGCATGCGAGCGCGGATAATTCCAGAAGGTCCAGCCGAGCACGGCGAACCAGGGCGCAAACAGGATGAGTGCAAGGCTGGGCATGTCGTCGGCGCGCCGCCTAGCTTGTCGCGTCAGCGGCGGTGAGCGCCGCGAGGACCGCGACGACCGCATCAACCGGGGTATCCGTGGCGAGCATACCGAGCAATTGGTCGCCGAAGTACAAGCCCGCGCCAGCCATGTCACGCAATCCCGCGCCACCGCTGGCGCGCAGGCGCGCAACCAGCTGGCCAACATCGCGGGCCGCCACATGGCCGGCGCTGGTCAACAACACCTTGCCCTGCCCATCCACCAGCTTGAAGTGGAACAGCGCGCCTTCGCGATACTGCTTGAAGCTCGCTGCCTGGCCCGTCGGCTTCGCGGAAACCTTGGTGCCGACCGGCCGGCCCGCGTCATGCAAGTTGCGCAGGCCAACCGCCTCGCGCAACTCGGCGATGAAGGGCCGGGCCAGTTTGCTCGCCTTGTTGGCGCCCTCGCGCAACACCGCCTCCAGTTCGATCGGCTGCGCCAGCAGTGCCTCGTACTTTTCGCGCATCGGCGCGACCTGGCTGTCGATCAGGCCATACAGCGCCGCCTTGGCTTCGCCCCAGGCGATGCCATCGGCGAAGGCCTGGCGCATCGCTTCGGTCTGCTCGGGATCGGCGAAGGCCTGGTAGAGCTGGAACAACGCGGAGCCTTCGACCTGCTTGGGTTCGCCGGGCGCCCGGGAGTCGGTGACGATGGACTGGATCAGCGCGCGCAACTGCTTGGGCGGCGCGAACAGTGGAATCGTGTTGTCGTAGCTTTTGCTCATCTTGCGGCCATCCAGGCCCGGCAAGGTGGCGACGGCCTCATCGATGACCACTTCGGGCAGCACGAAGTGCTGGCCGTAGATATGGTTGAAGCGCAACGCGAAATCGCGCGCCATCTCCAGGTGCTGCACCTGGTCGCGGCCGACCGGCACCTTGTTCGCCTTGAACAGCAGGATGTCCGCAGCCATCAGTACCGGATACATGAACAGTCCGGCATTGATGCCGGCGTCGGGATCCAGGCCGTCGGCCGTGTTGCGATCCACCGCCGCCTTGTAGGCGTGGGCGCGATTGAGCAGCCCTTTGCCGGCGACGCAGGTGAGCAGCCAGGTGAGCTCGGGGATTTCGGGAATGTCGGACTGGCGATAGAACCAGACTGTATTTGGATCCAGGCCCGCGGCCAGCCAGGTGGCGGCGATTTCCAGCGTCGAGCGCTGCACGCGCGCCGGGTCCTGCACCTTCACCAGGGCGTGGTAGTCGGCCAGGAAATAGAAGCTGTCGATGTCGCCGCGGTGGCTGGCGGCGATCGCGGGGCGAATCGCGCCCGCGTAGTTGCCCAGGTGCGGGGTGCCCGAGGTGGTGATGCCAGTGAGGACGCGTTGCTTTTCCATGGTCGCCGGGGGAACGATACAGGCGCTAGTTTAGCGGCTAACCCCATCGCGGCGGGTCGGGCGTTTCATCCCACGCACCCCTTGATGGAGAACCGACATGTTCCTGCCCCAGCTTGGCCGACGCGCGACCCACGTCGGCACCCGCGATGCCACCCGCCGAACCGCGGGCCGCGCCGCCCGGATCGCCACCCTGCTGTTCGGCTTGCTGCCCCTGGCCGCCTGCGCCGGCGGCGAACGCCTGGTCGACATCCAGGTGGTGGATGTGGACCAGGGCGAACTGCTGCCCGCGATCGGCCATCGCGGCCGCGACTACCTCGCCGGCGCGCCGGGGCATCGCTTTTCGGTGAGCCTGCGCAACCAGACCGGCGAGCGCGTGCTCGCGGTGTTGTCGGTGGACGGCGTCAATGCGGTCAGCGGGCAAACCGCCAGCGCATCGCAAGCCGGCTATGTGCTGGAGCCCTGGCAGCAGGTGGAGATCCGCGGCTGGCGCAAGAGCTACTCGGACATCGCCGAGTTCTACTTCACCGACCTGCCCGATTCGTACGCCGCGCGCACCGGTCGTCCGGACAATGTCGGGGTGATCGGCGTGGCCGAGTTCCGCGAACGGCGCCCGGTTCCGGTCCCCTATGCGCAGCCCGATGTGTATTCGCCACCCTACCCCGCCTCGCCGGCGATGGCCGAGCGCGAATCAGCGAAGGCATCGGCGGGAAGTGCCGCTGCCGATGCCGGCGGCGCCTACAACCGCCGAAGCGACTCGGCTCCTGCGGAGGCGCGTGCCCAGCAACTGGGCACCGGGCATGGCGAGCGTCGCTACGATCCGGTCGCACAGACTGCATTTGAACGCGACAGCTCGCGCCCGAACCAGGTGCTGGCGATCTACTACGACTCGCTGGATGCCCTGGCGTCGCGCGGCATCATCAGCCCGCGACGCTACGCGTCACAGCCCCAGGCGTTTCCGCTGGGCTTCGTGCCGGATCCTTAATTCTTGCCGCTGGCGTCTTCAATTGCGCCGCCGGCGGACTTCACGTCCTGGCCGACGCCTCTTACGGTGTGGCACGCCGACAGCGAGGCGAGGACAGTCAGGGTAAGCAGGACGAGGATGATGCGGCGCATGCGGAACTCCGAGGTTGGGCGTCCGCGCGATGGGACGTGGGAAAAGTCTATCCCCTCCTTCAGGCAGCTTGCAATGGACCTGAACAAAGCGCAACCAGGCGGTCGCCGACACCATGAAAAAAGCCGGGCGCTTTCGCGCCCGGCTTCGGGAATTGCGGTGACGCGCCAGGGCTTACTTGCCCTCGGCGGTCTCCTGCACTTCCTCGCCAACTTCCTTCACGTCCTTGCCGACGCCGGCAACGGTGTGGCAGGCGCCGAGGAAGACGGTGGTGAAGCCAAGCAGGCACAGGGTCAGGATGAAACGCTTCATGGGAACCTCCAGGTTAGTATCGTTGGGTGGGGCAGCAGTGGCGACTGTACGGCCCCCAAACTGAACCGGGACCATGGTATCACTGTGGGAGCGGCTTCAGCCGCGATTGGCAGTTGCGGCTGAAGCCGCTCCCACAGGGTCAGTTGCGCATCAGAGTGGACTTGCCGAACAGGCTCTCGACCAGGTCCACCGCCAATAGCGCGGTCTTGTTGTGTTCGTCGAAGGCCGGGTTGAGTTCGACGATGTCGAGCGAGCCAAGCTGGCCGGTGTCGGCAATCATCTCCATCACCAACTGCGCCTCGCGATAGTTCGGTCCACCGGGCACGGTGGTGCCAACGCCGGGCGCGATCGCCGGATCCAGGAAGTCCACGTCGAAGCTGACGTGAAGGTGGGTGTTGGCGTCCACACCTTCGAGCGCCTGCTCCATCGCGCGCTTCATGCCGAATTCGTCGATGTAGCGCATGTCATAAATGTCCAGCTCGTATTCCTTGACCAGGCGCTTCTCGCCCGAGTCGACCGAGCGGATGCCGATCTGCCGCAACTGGTCGGTGCGCAATGCGGGCGAGCTGCCACCAAGACGGGTCAGCGCGTCGGGACCGACCCCGAACAGGCAGGCCACCGGCATGCCATGGACGTTGCCGGAGGGCGTGACCTCGTGGGTGTTGAAGTCGGCGTGCGCGTCGAGCCAGAGCACGCGCAGCTGCTTGCCGATGCTGGCGCAATGCTGGGCGACGGCCGTGATCGAGCCGACGCCGAGGCAGTGATCGCCACCGAGCAGGATTGGCAGTTCACCGGCGCTCAGGCTTGCGGCAACCGCGTCCATGACCAGCCGGTTCCAGGCGACAACCTCGTCCAGATGGCGGTAACCGTCTTTCGGCGGCAACCACGGATTCACCGGGCCAGCCAGGTTGCCGCGATCGCGGACAACCAGCCCACGGTCCCGCAATGCCTCGGCCAGGCCGGCCACGCGCAGGGCTTCCGGACCCATCGAGGCACCACGGTGGCCAGCACCGATATCGGTGGGCGCGCCGATCAGGGCGAGGGTGCGGCTGGTGTCGGCAGGTGCCATCGGGTGTCTCCAGTCGGGGCGCCAGCGTACCAGAGCCTTCGGCCGGCTCGGCCCGTTCTGGCTCGTTCCGGCCCGTTCCGGCTCGGCTCGGCTCGGCGCGGCTCGGCGCGGCTCGGCTCGGCGCGGTCAGATGAAAGCTCGGCGCAAGTTTGCCGACATTGCCGGGAAAGGTGTCCCGCCTAGCCTCGCGCAATGGACAGGCCGACCCGATTGCCGCTTACCGCCGTCATCGTCGCCCGTGATGAGGCAGACCGCATTGGCCGCTGCGTGGCCAGCCTGGTCCCCATCTGCCGCGAAGTGCTGGTGCTGGACTCCGGGTCGGTGGATGACACGGTGCAGATTGCCCGCGAGGCTGGCGCGACCGTGCAACACCAGGCCTGGCTCGGGTTTGCCGCGCAAAAGAACATGGCCATTTCGCGCAGCAGCGACGAATGGGTGCTGCTGCTGGACGCCGACGAATGGCTCGCCGACAGCACTGCCGAGGCGCTGGCCGAGCTTTTCCAAAGTGGCGAGATCGAAACCCGCGACGCCTGGTCGCTGCATCGACGCACGCATTTCCTGGGCACGCCGCTGCGCCATGGCGGCTGGGGCAACGAGCGGTTGCAGCGATTGTTCCGCCGCCGCTACCGCTACCTGCCCTCGCTTGTGCACGAGCGGCTGGACCTGCGCCGCGCGCGCATCGGAGACGCCGGCACCAGCGCCGGGATCGAACACGACACCGCGCGCAATCGCGACGAGTACATCGGCAAACTCGATCGCTACGCCCATCTGTTCGCCGAGCAGCGCCATTCCGAGGGCAAGCGCGCGGGCGTGTTGGCCCCGGCATCCCACGCGTTCTTCTATGCACTCAAGAATGCCGTGCTGCGTGGCGGCTTCCTGGATGGCCCGCGCGGCTGGCAGTACCATGCTGCGCATATCCGGTACGTCTGGAACAAGTATCGGTACTTGCACGGCCTGTCCGGGGGGACAGCGCAGCACTGAAGGCGCGACATGGGCTCGATTCTGTTCTGGGATGCGGTGTGCCAGCAGCCCTACGACACGCGCACGCGCCATCAACAGGCGATGGGCGGCACCGAAGCCATGGTGTCGCGGGTCGCTGACGCGCTCGACGCCTTCGTGGTGCAGCACAACCGCGTCACGCCCAGCGGACGCTACTTGCCACCGGGCAAGGTGGATGGCGTGGATGCTGTTGTCGTCGTGCGCGAACCGGCCGCCATCGCGAGCGTGCGCGCCCTGTATCCCGACGCGCGACTGTTCCTGTGGCTGCACGACCAGATGCGGCCCTGGTCCAAGCGCGGACGCGCCCTGGTCGCGCACCGGCAAGCACTCGAGGACAGCCGCACCACTTTCGTGTGCGTGTCCGACCACCAGCGATGCGGCGTCGAGGCGACGCTGCGGCGCATCGGTCCGGAGACTGCCGGCCGCGCACTGACCATCCACAACGCCGTGGACGATGCGCTCCAGCCCGATGCGACGCCGGTGGATCCGGACCGGCTGCTGTTCTTCTCCTCGCCCAACAAGGGCCTGGCCTACAGCCTGGATGCGTTTGCGGCGATCCGCCGACGCTGGCCGGCCATGCAGCTGGATGTCGCCAATCCAGGCTACAAGACGGCCGCCGCGATTCGCGCGCCCGGGGTGCGCGTACTCGGTGCGCTGGCGCCGGAACAATTGCAGGCGCAGGTACGCGGCGCCTTGTGCACGCTGTGCTTGAACTTCGTCCTGCCCGAGACCTTTGGCCTGGTGCTGGCCGAATCGCTGGCCGTGGGCACGCCGGTGCTGGCCTACGACTGTGGTGCCGCGATGGAAGTGGTCGGCGACGCCCACCAGGTGCTTGCCGTGCCGACGAGCGCGCGCGGCTACGAACGCGTGGCCCGCGCGCTCGGCCCGCGCCCGCGCCCGCTGCTCGCACCCGCAGCGGTTCGTCTGGGCCTGTTCGACGACTGCATCGAACGGATCGCAGACTGGCGCGCAGGACGGCAACCCCGCCCGACGCTTGACCCGCAGTTCCGCCTCACCCCGATCGTCGCCCGCTGGCGCACACTGCTGTCCTGAGTCGAGCTTGCGAATTGAACCCCGCGACCGGCCGGCGGTCCATGGCTTGGCAATCACCGAAGGAGTGGCATGCGCGTCCTGGTGGCGGAAGACGATGTCTCGATCGCGGATGCACTGGTGCATGCCTTGCGCGATGCTGGCCACGTCGTGGACCACGTTGCCGACGGTTCCCTCGCCGACCTGGCCATGCACGACGGGCCCTACGACGCCGTGGTGCTGGACCTGGGCATGCCGCGAATGGACGGCGTCGAAGTGATCCGCCGCGCGCGCCAGCGCGGCGATGAGGTTGGCATCCTGGTGGTGACCGCCCGGGACGCCATCGGCGATCGCGTGCAGGCGCTGGACGCGGGCGCCGACGACTTCCTGATCAAGCCCTTCGTGCTGGCTGAATTTTCCGCCCGTATCCGCGCCCTGCTGCGACGTCGCAGCGGTGGCACGCGGATGGACAACACGGTTGGCCTGCTGCGCATGGAAACCGCCGGCCGGCAGGCCTGGATCGGCGAGCGCAGCCTGCTGCTGTCGGCACGCGAATCGGCCTTGCTCGAGTTGCTGATGAACCGCGCGGGCCGGCTGGTCACGCGCTCGCAGGCAACGGACGCCCTGTGCGCATGGGATGCCGGCATCACCGACAACGGCCTGGACATCGCGGTGCACCGCCTGCGCCGGAAACTCGAGGCGTCAGGCGCGCGCATCCGCACGGTCCGTGGGCTTGGCTACCTGATCGAGGAGCAAGTCGACGGGGACACCGCATCGGCATGAGGACCGCCTCGCGGCCCAGCTTGCGCGGGCGGCTGCTGACGCTGCTCCTGATGCCGGTCATCGCGATCATCCTGGGCGCGTCCGCGGTGGCCTATCGCGTTGCCCTTGAGGACTCGGATCGCGCACAGGACCAGGACCTGCGCGAAGACGTCGAGGCCATGGCAAAAATGCTGCAGGGCAGCCGGAACCTGGACGCCGATCTGCCCGAGCAAGCCCGGTTCCTGATCCAGTACCAGCCCGACGGCAGGAACTACTATTCCGTCCGCAGCCAGCGCAAGGGCGCGCTGTACGGAAGTCCGCAACGGATCCCGCCAGGGCCGCGCGCCGGCAGCCTGCGCAGGCCCGCGCTCTACGACACCGTCGTCGAGGGCGTCCCGGTGCGCGCTGCCGCCATCGAGATGCCCTCGCTGCAGGATCCGACCGACCGCACACTGGTCACGCTTGCCGAACCGTTATCGGACCGCGGCGAGCGGGCGCGGGAGATCCTGATGATCATCCTGCCGGTCCTGGTGGCAGTGGTGCTGCTGTTGCTCGCGGCCATGTGGTGGGCGGTCAGCGTAGGCCTGCGCGCACTCGATCCGCTCATGCTGCGGCTGGCATTGCGCGGTGAAGAACTCAAGCCGGTGACGGACATCGATGTGCCAAGCGAGATCCTGCCGCTCTCGCACATCATCGACGACCTGCTCTCGCGACTGGCCGAAGGCAGGCAGCTGCAGGAACGCTTCATCGCCGATGCCGCCCACCAACTGCGTACGCCGCTGACTGGCCTGTCATTGCACGTGGAGCGGGCCACGACTGCTCCGGATGAACAAGCACGTGCGTCGGCGCTCGGATTGCTGCCCTCGCTGGTGGCGCGGATGGCCCGGAGCTGCTCGCAGTTGCTGTCGCTGACCCGGGTCGAGTCGGCAACGGGCGCGACGCTTGCCCCGGTGCGCATTGATCTTTCCCTCTGGCTGCCCGATCACGCAGCGACCTACCTGCAACAGGCCGAGGACGCCGGCGTCGAGTTCGGCTTCGACGGCGCGGCTGGCCCCTGCGTCGTGTCCTGCGACGAACTCGGATTGCAGGCGCTGGTGGCCAACCTGGTGGACAACGCCATCACCTACGCTGGCCGCGGTGGCTCGGTCACGTTGGGCTTGCGGATGCAACCGGGCGAGCGGCAGGTCGTGCTGTATGTCGAGGACAACGGGTCCGGCCTCGATGCTTCGCTGTATCCGCGGCTGGGCGATCGGTTCTTCCGTGCACCCGGTGCAGCCCCGGGCGGAAGTGGCCTGGGCTTGGCGATCGTGCGTCGGATCGCCGAGCAAGCGGGCGCGCTGCTGCAGTTCGTCCGCGCCGAGCCACACGGCCTGCGGGTTGAGGTGATGTTCCCGCAGCGGGAGCGCTAGGCCAGCGGCTCGACCAGGCGGCGGTCGTTGTTGCGTGGATTGCTGACCGCGCGGCCGACCGGATACCAGGTGAGCGCAGCCGGCGGACTCGCGGACAACGCGATTGCCGCGGCCTGATCAACGCTGCCATGCAGCCAATCGTGCAGCACCACCGGCGAGAGCATCAATGGCGCGCGGTCGTGCAACGTGGTCATCTCGTCGGTGGCTGCGTTGGTGATGATTGCAAAGCTCTGCAACCAGTCGCCTTCGGGCGCCTTCCAGTTTTCCCACAGGCCGGCAAACATCAGCACCGGGTTGTCGGCATCGTGGATCAGGTAGGGCTGCTTGATGCCGTCCTCCAGCCGCCACTCGTAGTAGGCACTCGCGGGCACCAGGCAGCGGCGCGCTTTCCAGGCGCTGCGGAACGATGGCTTCTCGGCGACGGTTTCCAGGCGCGCGTTGATCATCGACGCGCCGATCTTGATGTCCTTCGCCCAGGATGGCAGCAGGCCCCAGCGCATCTGTTTCGCAGTCGCGCCGTCGGCATCGCCTGCCGTGATCACCCAACTCGACTGCGTCGGGCAGACATTCCAGGACGGCTCGGGTTCGGCATCCGGCACGATCAACTCGAGGCCACGTGAAAACGCGACCACATCGGCCCAGGTCATCTCGCGGGTAAAGCGTCCGCACATGCAGCCAGTGTAATCGGCTTGCGGCGGCGCAGCCGCCAAGCCGTTCAGCCGTTCAGCCTTTCAGCCGCTTGGCGTAGGACGACTTGGCCGGCGGGAATTCACCGTCGAGGTAGTACCAGCAGCCATCCTCGTGGATGAACCGGCTGATTTCGTTCTGCTGCTGTGCCGGTCCCGAGCCCACGCGATAGCGGGCGATGAACTCGACCTGCGCCCAGTCACCGCCGCGGTGGTGCGACTTCAGGTCCAGGCCCAGCCAGCGCGTGCCGATCGAATCGGCCAGGCAGAATTCCGGTGGCCGGGTTGCGGGATGCCAGGTTGCCAGCAGATAGTCCTCGAGCATCAGCACATAGGCGCTGTAGCGCGCGCGCATCACCTGCTGCGCGGTTTCCGCCACGTCGCCGCGGTGGAACCGTCCGCAGCAGATCTCGTAGGCACGCAGGTTGCCGCAGGGGCATCTGGCAGGGGTAACTGGAGTCACGGGCTCGGGCGGGGGCTGCGAGGGGGTTGGCTCGAGTCTAAGCCGAAGCAAGCTGGCAGGATGTGCCGCCCAGCACCATTTCTGCGCATCCTGGCGGCGGATCGTGGCAGCAATTACTGGTTGCGCAACGCGTCCATCGCGACCTCGAAGCGCACCGCATCAAGCTGGGCCTTGGACTTGCCGAGCTTTTCGAGCAGTGGCTGCCAACGCGGGTCGGCGTGGATCGAGGCGAAATCCGGTTCGAATGCGATGTCCGACAAGCCCGCATCGGAGGTCGCCACGGCCCGATCCAGCCACTCGAAGGTGCGGTCGGTTTCACCACGCGCGGCATGCACATAGGCGATGTTGTAGGCAGCATCGTCGGCGTGCGCGGTCGTGAGCGCCTGCAACGCAACATCCGAATCGGCACGCTTGCCGAGCGCCTGGTAAACAATCGGCAGGCCGATCATCTGCCAGACCCCCGCCGGCTCGCGACGAATGGAGTCCAACGCCGCCTCGGGCTGCCCGGCGTGCACCTGGGCGATGGCGATGTTGTACCAGGTGCCGATGAAGTCCGGGCTCAGCGCCAGGGTCGTGCGCCAACTCGCGAACGCCTCGTCAGGACGCCCGGCAAGGTACAGGTCCACGCCGAGGTTGTAGTGGGCGCGGGCATTGAGCGGATCGCGCGTGGCGACGAACTGGTCGATCGCGATCGCCTGGTCGAAGCGGCCGAGCGACTGCATCAGGCGGCCGGCATTGAGCAACGTGCCGAAATCATCCGGCGCCAGCGCAAGCGCATGTTGCAGATGGGTTGCGGCGAGCGAGAGGTCGCGCTCATGGCTCATGGCCAGGAAGCCGCGCTGCGCGTGTGCGCGGGCCGAATCCGGATCAATGGCCAGAGCCTTGTCGACTGCTTCGCGCGCGAGCCGGAACCCCTCCTCGCTCGGCCGCAGGCCGGCGTTGGCCTGGTTGGCATAGCTCGACGACAGCCCCACCCACGCCGGCGCATACGCGGGATCGATCGCCAGCGCCTGTCGGTATTTCGATTCAGACGTGCGCTGGCCTTCGGCGTTGCCACGCCGTCCGGCCTGGCGCGCTTCCAGGTACAGCGCATAAGCGCGCGGATCGGTCTTTTGCGCGTGCGGTGGCGCGCCCATCAGCTTGATCTTCAGCTGGTCAACCACCGCGGCGGCGATTTCATCCTGCACCGCGAACACGTCATCCACGGTACGGTCGTAAGTTTCCGACCAGACCTGGGTGTTGTCGCGCGCGCGGATCAACTGCGCACTGATGCGCAAGTGCTTGCCTGACGTGCGCACTGAGCCTTGCAACACATGGTCAACATCCAGCGCACGGCCAATCGTGGCCACGTCGTCGGACTTGCCCTGGAACGAGAACGACGAGGTGCGCGCGATCACGCGCAGATTCGGCACCTTGGCGAGCAGGTTGAGCAGTTCTTCGGCCAGGCCATCGGACATGTAGGCCTGGTCCTGGGCCTTGCTCAGGTCGGCGAATGGCAGCACGGCGATCGAGCGGCTGGACAGGGCATCCACGGCAGCAGTTGCCGCACTGCTGGCCATCGCGCTGGGTGCCGAGGTGGTCGGGGCGGGCGCGCTGGCGGCCACGGGTGCCTTGGTGCGTGAGAACCACAGCATCGCCGCGATCGCCAGCCCCGCCAGCACAATGATCGCCGCAGCGACCGGCATGCGGCGCGGGCGCAGCAGGTCTTCGCTCGCCGCCTTGAGGTGATCACCGGTCGCCAGCGCCACCGTTGCGCCACTGCGCATCTGGCTGGTCCTTCCGGCCAGGGACGGTTGCGAGCCCGTACTGGGGAAACCCAACTGGCGCAGGCGCTCGGTTGGATTCACTGGCGGACTTCCGGGCGGCGCGCGCAGCAACCCGGGGTCGCGCAGCAGGCAGCGGCTCAAGTCGGAGAGCATCGCTGCAAGGTTGGGATACCGGGCGTCGGCCTTCTTGGCCATCATCCGCTCGAGCACCGGCTGCAGCGCGGCCATCTCTGGTGGCAGGTCGGGAACCGGGCGCGCAAGGTGCGCAAGCAAGAGGTCGGAGGTGTGCTCGGCCTCGAACGGTAACTTGCCGGTCAGCATCTGGAACCACATCGATCCCAGCGAATACTGGTCGGCGCGACCATCCACTGCGGCACCGGAGATCTGCTCCGGCGACATGTAGTTTGGCGTGCCGACCGCAAGGCCTGCCTGGGTGACGCGCTGCGAGTCCGCGGAAATCTGCCGGGCAATGCCGAAGTCGGTCAGCACGGGCGTGTTGTCGTCGCGGAACAACACGTTGTCCGGCTTGATGTCGCGATGAACCACGCCACTGGCGTGCGCGGCGTCCAGCGCCGACGCGAGTTGCGCCAGGATCGACAGGCTTTCCTGCAGGGTCAATCCGGTCGCAAGGCGATCAGACAGACTGCCGCGATCGAGATACTCCATGCTGATGAAGTCGCCGGATGGCGAATCGACCACGTCATACACGGTGACGATATTGGGATGACGCAATCCGGCGAGCGTGTGCGCCTCGTTCATGAAACGGCTGGCGAGTTCGTCGTAGCCGACGACGTTGCGGTCGAGCAGCTTCAGCGCCACCGGTCGTTTCAGCGATAGCTGGGTCGCCAGATAGACCACAGCCATGCCGCCGCGACCGAGTTCGCGAATGAACTCGTACCCCGGAGCGTCCTGCATTGCATGCTCCCCACGGCGATCTCGCCAAGCTTGCGACGCGAAGTGTAGCAGCCAGCCGCAACAGTCCGAAGGCGCTTCAAAGGCCTTGCGGGGCGCGTTTTGGGCAGCCGGCGCCCGGTTGTGCAACCATCTGTGGGCCCGGGGTGCCCGCGAGCCCCCCGATTCCTGGCCCATGGCCAAGCCGCTTAGGGGAGCTGCCCGTTATGAAAATCCTTCCAGTGCTCATCGCCATGACGGCGCTTGGGGTCAGTACCCAGGCCGTGGCGCAAACTGCGCCACCCGCAGGCATCAGCTGCGTCGCCAACGCCGCCATCGATCCGACTCAGGTCGGCCATACCGGCACCGATACATTGACAGCGGCCCCCGTGGCCGTCGGCACCGACGTGGGCCACACCGGCACCGATACGTTGACGGCGGCCCCCGTGGCCGACGGCACCGACGTTGGCCACACCGGCACCGACACCGTCACCGCCACTGCGCCTGCAGTGATGCCGACAACGGTCGGCCTCAAGCTTGCCTCGGATGCCATGTCCGGCCCAGGCACGATGACGATTACCGCCAGCGCGGCCGCCGATCCCGCGGCAACTACCGAGGCCACCGCCACCTGCACGGTGACGATGACCTCGTCCAGCGCCGATTGCACCGTTCCCGACAGCGTGCAATTCACCTGGTCGTCCACGACAGGCGGATCGGCGGACGCGACGGTCAGCTGCAAGCGCGTGCGCGCCGCCCAGACGGTCACCGTCAGCAGTGGCGATGCGTCGGCCAGCTTCACGCTGAAGAAGTAAGGCGGGATCCACGCGGGCTGCGTCGTCGCCCTGCCATCAATGGCAGGGCGGCGGCGCGGCACGCGCGAGAGATGCCTGGTTGTCGGCTGTCGCGTGAGTGGTGCTGCAACCGGCTCCGCATGACCGATCCATATTTTCGATTTCTATCGGCATGATTCACGTTGCCGCGGTGCAGATGTACCCCGTTGGCAGGTGTACAGTTGGTGCGGATTTCCTTGCCGTTCTTGCATGAGCACCTATGCCCAAGTCCCAGAGTGAGAAAGCGCCTAGCCGGGATTTCGTTCGCGTCGGCCGGTCACGCATCGAAGGCACGGGCGTGTTCGCCAAGCGCAAGATCGCCAAAGGCACGCGAATCATCGAATACATCGGCGAGCGGGTGCCGGTGTCCAGCTTCCTCGTTGCCGCCAGCGAGGGCAACGCCCCCAGCATCTATGCATTCCGGGTGAACGACAGCTTCATCATCGATGGCGCCATCAACGGCAACGAATCCCGCTTCATCAACCACGCCTGTGACCCGAACTGCGAGGCGTATGTGTTCGACGACAAGCCGTATATTTATGCCATGCGTGATATAACGCGTGGGGAAGAGTTGACCTTCGACTACCGGCTTCATTCGACGATCCGGACGACGATCACTGCTGGTGACCGCGAGCGGCACCGCTGCCTGTGTGGTTCGGAAAATTGCCGAGGCACCATGATCGCCGACAAGAAAAAAAGAACGCGGAAACCTTGATCTTCAGCGCACAACCCAACGGGGGCATCATGAAAAAGACTCAGACAACGAAAAATCGACGCGGTAACGCGACCATGGCTGCTGCCCTTCTGGTGCTGCCGATGGCTGCGATGGGGGCCACACGCGCTGTTCCCGCGTCCAGCGACGTTGCGGCGACGACCGAAGCAAAGGTCGCAGCCAAGCCCGAGCCGGCGGTGCAGGCGAAGAGTGCCGTTCCCTACATGAAGTTCGAGGCGGCTTTCCAGAAGATGACAGGTACAAATTGGATTGCCGGCGTCGGCGACGGCCATACGATTTACCAAAATTCCCGCGGCGAATTTTTCTATATTGACCCCGGCACTGGAGACCTGAAAACCGTCTCCAATGATTACTTCATCAAGGTTTCTGGCAGCGACGTAAGGGCGCGTGAAGTCCCGGGCGCTTTCGAGAAGAGGGGGTTAGCCTCCCGTCGCAGCGTGGCTGCCAACAAGATGGGCACCGAGGTCACCCTGCTTGGTGTCGACGCGCAGGGCAACGTGATTCAACAGAACGCCAAGGGTGAGAAGTTCTATCTCAACCCGACGACCGGCGACATGGTGTTCGTGAAATAGGCCAGCCTCGCCAACCGGCGCCAGGCTGACCACGGCGTTCTCGTGGATCGAGTGAACGCCGGGCCCTGGCAGTGTAATGCGCCAGCGCCAGCGTGCAGCCAGTCCAGGAAGTCAGCCCATGCCAGCATCAACTTCCTGGGCTCGGCCAGTGGCGGGTTGAAATAGAAATTCAAGAGATGCACTGGTATAAAAAACCCGCATTCATGCGGGTTTCTTGTCTTTCTGGGGATTACCGTCCGGGATGCCATGTAATTCTCGATTGTTGCGGCATGCGAGCCTGAAGGCCAAAGGGCTGATCCTAAATTACCCACCGGCCCACACAGATCCGCTCGAATCAGCTTTGCGCGCAAAAAGTGTCAGGGACAATTTGAGCATTGCCGCGGCCGTTCCGGCGGGCGAGCCGTCGCGAACCGCCCCGTGCGCGTTTCCATCCACATGCGAAACCGATCCGAACCCAATGCCTTCTGCTGTTGCAGATAGTGTCGGATCCTGGCCACCAACAACGCCGGCAACGCATCGTCGAACAGGCGCCTATACGAAGCCTCCCGCGCGGGGTCTATCCGGCCCCAGCGCGCGGTAACACGGATGCGGGATCAGCAGCGAGGAAGGCGGGCCATGCACGCAGCCTCGCAGCCCCAGCGGAATCAGGCGATCAGCGCAACCCACGTCGAACCGCCAGTTGTATCCCTCACACCTTTTTTGCGCATTTTTTTTTGCTACCTCACCAGACGCACCTGGTATAAACCATAGCGAAAGCCATAGTTACCGATGAAAGGTGGCGAGTTGAAAGCTACGACCCATCCGTAGCCGGCATGCGCACCGCTGGATGGCGGCGTAGCCGTCCAATATGGGCCGTTTCCTGAGAGGACATTTCCAGAATTCGGCAGCCAAGCGTTTGAGGTAATCGTGCCCTTACCGCCAGAGGCTTGGTGCATGGAGCTGAGCTCGCTTAAAGTTGGAAGGCGCCAATCCTCCTTACCACAAAGTTGCTGACTATTAACCATATCCCTGTATCCGATGCTGTTGGTCGCAGAGTTAATTTGCGCGAGCGTCGGGGGGATCGCTGATTGGGCTGTCGCACCATTCTGCGATTGGTTTACGTCGTCAAAATTGGTGTATCGGTTGCCACCTGCCCTAGGTCCAGCTGCAGACTTACCTTCCCAGACCAAGCGAGTTCTAATATCAATTACGCATTCAGAAGGGTCATAAAATCCGACACCGGATTTGGGCACCAAAGCAAAACGGTTCACTTCGCAAACGACAGGGATCCCGCTGGTATTCACTGTCGCAATGCCAGCCCCACCTGTGACCTGACACGTAGCGTTAGCAGGCTGTATCGCAACAGTGACTGCATAAGGCCCGGACGCGCCATTGGCAAAAGTTGCGGCGCCATTGGCAGTAATCGAAAGACTGTTGGCGCCATTATTTTGTAAAGTTACACTTTCACCGTTTGGCAACCCAGACACAGTAACGCCAACTATGAACGTCTGCGACGACTCGGGTTCGGGCAGTCTGATTCGCGGAATACCCGTACGTCTGACAATCGGAAGGCTGGTCTGCGCAAGCACAGGGCTCGACAACAAAGCCGCTGTGGTAGCTGTCAATAGAGCCGCACCCTGTGGAAGGCAGGAGAGGATAGTCAGCGCCAGAGCAGCCGCGGCGGTAGTAAATTTCTTGCTTTTTCGTTTCACGAAACCTCCTTCGTTTCAGACGCACTCGGCGCAGGAATGATTTTCCTGACCCGCCAACTTTGGTAATCGGCAACGTTCAAGGTATTGCCGGCACCCACCGCAACTCCCACCAATCCGTTATAGGCACTGGAAAACACCGACAAACTGCCATCGGGCGCGATTTTGGTGACGTTGTGCGCCTGGCGATTGGTGACATAAACCGCTTGCGAGGCGTCCACCGCGATACCCAGCGGCAAAATGATGTTTTGCGCGATGGTGGTGACCTGCTGTGCATGAACGACGGTGCTTGCGCAAAGTGTCAACATCACTAACCACCGTTGCCTCGGATCAGGATAGGGAGCACGTCCTACGGACCGTGACCTCGGCCCTGAGCCCCGCTGGACCGTCCAAATTCCTGACAAGGATTTGAATTTTGTGTATGCCAGGATTTGCGCTTGGCAGAGCGTAATAGAAACTGGTGAGCGCCGCCGGGTAGAAGCCAAACATTGGTTGGCCCAGCGATGTCGAAACCGGGATGCCGTCGATGAAAATGACCGCCTGGTTGTCGGCTAGAAACTTGCCTGCAACGCTAACCGATGTCGCACCGGCTCCGGTCGGCACGGTGAAGTCTGTTGAAAACAGATATCCCCCGTTGGGCTGCGCCATTTCGTCGGTGCTCGCGCTGATCCACGCGGCGCCAGTGATGAGATTGGTTGGCCAGGCAACGTTCGAGTAAGCAACCGACGGAATGGCGGCAGGGTAATTCGGACCCTTCACACTCCATAGCGCAGTGCCGGTGTTCAGATTCAGCACATAGAGGCCGCCGCTTTGCGCGGTGCCGCATTTTAAGACCTGGCCGCCGTTGTACGTCGCCGCCACCGGCGGGAAGACAGGCGCCTGTGCATTTGCGATCGCGGGATCGATCGGTACATCGTACGGCATCATGGCGAGTCCCCCGGGAGTGACCACCCCGTTCGTCAACAAAAAAGGCGGATAGGTGTACGTCGGATTGAACTGGCCCGGCGTATTCGACGGGCTGCCGGAAGTCGGGGCAGTCTGGTTCGCACCAACACCCCCGTAGAAGGTATTGCAAACGGCCTGGGCATGCGCCGCAGTGTTGAACGGAGCGGGCCAAGCCGGGTTCCACCAGACATAGGTGGCGCCAACAGCGCACTGGACCCATTGGTTCTGAACATTCCCCCCGAGGAGCGAGCGGGGCAAGTTGATGCTCGGCCGGATCGGCCGCTGTTTGATCGGGACCTGCTGCGCCATGGCCGGCGCAACATAAGGTGCAAGACTGGCGAGAAGCAGGCCAGTGGCTAGTTTTGCGGTGAACTTCATCATCCCAACCCCCAAATTGAAAGCACTGTCTCATCGCGATATGCAGGATCGTATCAAAAAGACAAACCAAGATGACTGAGCGCAGGTGGGCATGCGCTATTTGCATTAAAAAAACCCGCTGTGTGCGGGTCTTGTGGCTTTTTGGGATTGGGTCTGGGATGCCATGACTTGCCCGTTTGGTGCCGGCACCCGGATTCGAACTGGGGACCTACCGCTTACAAGGCGGTTGCTCTACCAACTGAGCTATGCCGGCATCGGCGTAATTCTATCGCGGCATCGGGTCGGCCGCACCCGCAAACTCATCGACACGCTGTGTTGGTTGCCGCCAGCGTGCCGCTGGCGGGCTCGGCCAGCGCGGCCTTCCAGTCGAAACCGGGCGCGGCAGCCAGGTCGATCCACCACTGGGTTGCCGGTTCGGTGTGTGCCTCCACTGACGGCGTGAAGCCGAGCGCGGTAATGGCTTCTCGACGGGCAGTGGCGTTGGCGAGCTCGCGGAAGTTTCCCAGCGCCACGCTGTCCTTCTGCTCGCCTGCCGTCACCACGTAGTAATCAGATACGCCGCGCGCGGACAGCGTGCGCGCCACTTCCAGCGCGTCGGCGTGGCTGGCTGCCGGCGGCAGGAACACCCGGTAGCCCTTGAGCACGGTCGCGGCAACTTCGCGGTACTGGATACGCTCGACCTTGGGCAGCAGGGTATTCATTGCCGTGCGCAGCGCCACCGCGTCGTCGAACGGGCCAAGACTGATGCAGGCGCTTCCCTGGGCAAGTGGCGGTTCGGGCTCGCTGCTGAGTTCAGCCGCGTCGGACACTTGCGGTCGCGATGTTTCGCCCAGCAGGATGAGTGAGCCAACGCCTGTCGGCGCTGCGGCATGTGGCATCGGCGCGAGATCGCGATGCAGCCCCCACCACAGGGCGACGCCCAGATTCATGCAGGCCAGCAGCACGATCAGCACGCGCAGCAGCATCAGTTCGCCCTCGCCCGCGCGTAGGCAGCCAGGCCTTCGAGCACCAGCGCAGGCGCAACTTCGAGGCGCGGCGCGGTGACGCCCGTCAGCAAACCGGCAGCACCGCCGCTGAGCAGCACGAGCGGTTCGCTGCCCCATTGCTGTCGCGCGACGTGCAGAACGCGCTCCACCAGACCGCAGGCCGCGTGCGCAACGCCGGCTGCGATCGCATCGGCGGTGGTGGTGCCGAGCGCCTCCGCGCGACCCATGGGTACATCGAGCGCGGGGAATCGTTCGGCCAACGCAGCCCGCGCATGGCTGGCCGACGGTGCGATCACACCGCCCAGGTGTTGGCCGTCGGCGGCCAGCACATCGGCGGTCAAGGCACTACCCGCGGACACCAGCACCCACGGGCCATCATCGCGGCCGCTCGCCGCCAGCAGCGCCAGAAAGCGATCCACGCCGAGCGCATCGGCATCGGCGTAGGCGATACGCAGGCGGCCTTGCTGCGGTTGCGTGCGCACGCGCACCACCTCAATGCCTTGCGACTCAAGCAACAACACCAGCGAGGCGGTCACCGGTTCGGAAGCCACGGAGGCCAGCCATGCGCGGTCGCCGCGCGCGATCGCCGGATGCGATGCTAGGAAAGCCGCGATGTCCGGATGCGCGATGGCTTGCACATCCGCTGGCGCGATCGGATGACTTGCGACGTCCCGTGCAACGTCCCGTGCAACGTCCAGCGCCGCCAGCGGCGCCAGCTTCAGCCGCGTATTGCCGAGGTCGAGCAGCCAGTCGCTCATGCCGGCCGCAAGCTCAGTTCGCCGGCATGGAACAGGCGCTCGCCGCCATCACCGGCGACGGCCATGCGCAGGGCGCCGTTGGCATCAATGCCGAGCACTGTTCCCGACACGACGCTTGCGCCATCAAGTACACGCGCCTCGCGCCCCTGGAATGCGTCGAGTTGCGACCAACGCGGCAGGAATGGCACCAGGCCATCGGCATCAAATTGCGCGAGCGCAGCGACAAGTTGCGTGATCACGCCAGCGAGAATGCCTACGCGCGGAATGTCGTACCCAAGCGACGCCAGGTCACACCAGGGTTGTTCAATGGCCGTCGCCACATCGGTGGGCATGCGTACATTGAGGCCGAGGCCGATCACAGCCGCGCTCGCGCCGCCTTCGGCGCGGCCCTGCACCAGCAAGCCGCCGAGTTTCCTGCCGTCGGCGACCAGGTCGTTGGGCCACTTCAAGCCAACCAATTCGATGCCCATGGCCTGTAGTGCTTCGACAACGGCGACGCCGGCGACCAGGGACAACCCGGACAACGACTGCAGGCCATGGGTGAATCGCCGCGACACGCTCAGGTAGATGTTTGCGCCAGCCGGTGAAATCCAGGCGCGTCCTTGACGCCCCTGCCCTGCCGTCTGCCGGTCCGCGATAAAGATCGCGCAGCCCTGCGCCGGCAATGGTGCCGCGAGCGCATCGGCCTGGGTGGAGGTGGTTTCGGCGACGACGTGCAGGCTGGCGATCTGCGATCGCGTGCTGTCGGGAAGGTGCGCGAGCAATTGTGCGGCATCGAACGCATCGAACGCGTCAAGCGCGCCGAGCGCATCGGCGCTCACGACCGCGTCCTGCGTTCAAGCCAGCGTGCCAGCACGCGCACGCGCTCGAAGCGCGACTCGGTACCCGCGCGCAAGCGCGCGATGTTGACGCGATGGGTGAACACCAGGAACAGCGCGCACAGCACGGCATAACCCAGCCGAACCCCATCGTCGCCAGCGAGCAAGGCCTGCGGGATCAGGCTTATTCCGGCCAGCATGGTCGCCAGCCCGACGTAACCGGCGAGCACCAGCGCCAGCGCCCACACCAGGAAAGTCACCGGCAGGCACTGCGGCCACAACACCGCCAGGCCACCGACCAGCGTCGCGGCGCCCTTGCCACCGCGGAAGCCATGGAACACCGGCCAGACGTGGCCGAGCGTCGCCGCAAATGCGCAGGCCCAGGGCCAGATGGCAGACATGCCGGTCGGCGTGAAGCGGGTGCCGATCCAGGCCGCCAGCGCGCCCTTGCCGATGTCGATCGCCACCGTGCCCAGCGCAAACCACACGCCTTGCGTGCGCAGCGCATTGGTACCGCCGGCATTGCCGCTGCCGGACGCGCGGATGTCGACGCCGCGCAGCTTGCCAAGCAGCAAGCTACCCGACAGCGAGCCGAGCAGATAGGACAGCATGACCAGGGCGAGCGCAATCAGCATCGCGACATTATCGGCCATCGGCACCGCGATTCGCTGCTCAGGGCGCGGGTTGCAGCGAAGCGACCAGGGCACCTGGCCCGGCATGGGCGCCGACTGCAGGCCCGGTCTCCACCAGCCAGCCCTGTTCGCAATCGAGTTTGCCGCGCAACACATCAAGCAGGCGCTGGCCATCGGCGGCCGAGTCGCAATGGCCGACGATGATGCGCCAGCGCGTGTTGTCATGGTCCACGCGCCGGGCGATATGGCTGGCGAAGCGCTCGATCGCGCCTTTCTTTCCAACCAGGGCACCAGACAGGCTCAGCTTGCCCTCGGGCGTGACCTTGGCCACCGGTGTCAGTCCGATGCCCTGCACCAGCATCTTGGTCCACGCCGGCAAGCGTCCGCCGCGTACGGCCATGGTCAGGTCACGGGTCATTGCCCAAGTGAGCGTGCGCGGCCGCAGTTCCTCGAGCAGCGCGATGATCGCCTCGGCCTGCATGCCTCGCTGCGCCGCCTCGGCAGCCGCGATGGTGAGCAGTGCGAGTCCGCCCGCGGCGTTGGCGGAGTCGAATACGTGGGTGCGCTCGGGATGGCCGCGCTGCGCGGCGGTCTCGGCCGACTGGATGGTGCCCGATACCGCGCGCGATACACCCAGGTACACCAGCGATGGATGATGCGAGAGCAGGAATTCGAACTGGCGACGGAAATCCCCTGGCGGCGGCTGGCTGGTGCGCGGCAGCACCACTTCCTCGCGCAGCTTCCGGTAGAACTCGCTCGGGGTCAGGCTCACCTTGTCGAGGTAGTCCTGGTCGCCGAAATTCAGCCGCAACGGCACCATGTGGATATTCAACGTTTCGGCCAGGCCCTCGGGCATGTCGGCCGAACTGTCGGTGATGATGGCCACCGAGCCGCCACCGGCCGCCGTGCGCGCCTGCGCGCGCATGTCATCAGCCTTGGTGGATTCCACGCGCCCGAAGGTCGCCGCCAGCTTGAACAGTTCCTGCGGATCGGACACATGCGCGTGCAAGCGCACACGAGTCTGCGAACCGGCGATCACCACGCACGATGCACCCAGCTCGCCGACCGCGGCGCGCAGTCCCGCGCGATCAAGACCGCCGCCGAGCAACAGGCATTCGCTGCACCAGCGATGTTCGGGATCGGCCTCGAGGATCTCCTCGTGCAACTCCGCGGCTTCCAGGTCGGCGAGTTCTTCCTCGATCGCGCCGTAAGCATCGGTGCGACCGCTTTGCATGAACTCTTCGATGCCCTCGAGCAGGTCCACGAATCCCTGCGCGCCGGCATCCACGACGCCGGCGCGCTGAAGGACGGCGAGTTGCTTCGGTGTATCGGCGAGCGCCCGACGCGCATGCGCCAGCGCGGGTGCGAACCAGCGCCGAACATCGACGATGCCCGGCGTCACGTCGAGCTTGTCGGCGAACGCGCTGATCACGCTGAGGATGGTGCCCTCGCGCGGCTCCGACAGTGCCTGCCGCGCGGAGGCAGAACCTGCGCGCACCGCTTCGGCGAAGTCAGCCGGATCGATCGCAACGAGGTCACCCAACCGCTCGGCCACGCCGGTGAAGAACTGGGCCAGGATCGCCCCCGAATTGCCGCGCGCGCCGTCAATCGCGTCCTCGCCCACCTGGCGCATCAGCGCGCCGGCCCCGGCCGTGCGCCGGCTCAGGGCACCGGTCAGCACTCCGCCCAGGGTGAACGCAAGGTTGCTCCCGGTGTCCCCGTCGGGAACCGGAAAGACATTGATTTTGTTCAGGACTTCACGGTCTGCAATCACCCGGCGCGCGCCCGCGATCAGGGCGCGCCGAAGCGCGGGACCGCGGATACGTGGTCTTGGGCGACCCAGGGCGACGACATTCATTCGCACGGAGTCTGCCCGATGCAATCGATGCCGGCCATGCTGCGCTGCAACAAGCCCATGCGCGGCGCGAACTTCCGGTCTAAACTCGCGAGTGCAACCTTTTGCCCACCCGGGGCATCAGACTCCGCAACACCAACCCGCCGAGAGTACCGATGCACCGTCTGCTGCTGATCATCTGCCTGGCCCTGTTTGCTTCCGCAGCGATTGCGGGTACCCCTGCCGTGGCCGACGATACCGCCGATGCCGCGGTGAAATCAGGCAAGTCACCGGCGCCAACCGCCGCGCCCGATGCTGATCCTGCGCAGTCGCATCCGGCAGTTGCCCCGGCACGCGCGGCCACGCCGCATCTTCCGCGCTGGCATTCGCTGTTGCCGGGAATGATCCGCTAGCAGGCCAGCGGGTTCAGATGACCGGCGGGAAGTGCACCAGGAAGCGTGCGCCGCCCAACTCGCTTGAACGCTCCACCTTCAGCTCGCCGCGGTAGGCGTGCGCAATGTCCAGCGCAATCGCCAGGCCGATGCCATGGCCCTGCACCCGCTCGTCGCCACGCACACCACGCTGCAGCAGGTGCTCGACCTGGTCCGGCTCGATGCCCGGCCCATCGTCTTCGACCGAGATGAATACGCCCGGCCGGCTGTTACCCGCCGCTGGCTCCACGGTCGCCGTCAGCAGGACGCGCTGCTGGCCCCACTTGAACGCGTTTTCCAGCAGGTTGCCGAGCAATTCCTGCAGGTCGCCCAACTCGCCATAGAAGCTCGCCTCGGGATCGACCTCGAATTCGCAGACGACGCCTTTGCCGTGGTAGACCTTTTCCAGGCTGTTGACGATCTCCTCGGCGCGCGGCTCGATCGCGATTGGCGCGGAGAACAGCGCGTGGCCGCTGCGCGCCGCGCGCGAGAGCTGGTAGGAGACGATTTCCGACATCCGCTGCACCTGCGCCGCCACTTCGCCGCGCAACTGATCCGGGGGAGCATCCGAATCCATGTGCGAGCGCAGCACGGCCAGCGGCGTCTTCAGGCTGTGCGCCAGGTCGGCCATGGTGTTGCGGCTCTGCCCGAGGTGGGTCTGCTCGCTCTCGATCAGGCCATTGATGCTGTCGGTGATCTGCTGCAGTTCGGGCGGATGCTCACCGGACAGGCGTTCACTCACGCCACGGCGCACCCGCGACAATTCCTTTTCCAGGCCACGCAGCGGCTCCAGGCTCCAGCGCAGCACCGCCATCTGCATGACCAGCAGCAGCGCCGCGGCGAGCCCGAGGTAGCCCCACAGGGCGCGGCGGAACACGCCCACCTGGCGTTCGATCTGCTCGGCATCCTCGTACACCGCGATGGTGAAGCGGGTGACCGTGCTTTCCTTGCCGGTTTCGCCCTGTTCCCAGGCCAGGCCATTGCTGAAGCGGTACACGTAGTGCGCCACGCCATCGCTGTCGATGAAGCGCAGCGGCTTGTCTTCAAAGCGCTGCTCGCCCTGCTTGAGCATCTCCGGCTCGGGCAACTGGCGGCCAAGCGCGGACGGCGAGTTCCAGCGGAAGCTGCGACCGCGTGCAAGGGCATACAGCCCGCTGCCGGGTTGCAGGAAACGCGAATCCGGCGCCTGCGAATCCGGTGGCTCGATCAGCTCGCCGTTGCGGGTGAATTCGAAATCGCCCAGATAGGCATAGGCGTCATTCTGCAGGCGCTCGTGCAGGTTGCTGATGGCAGTGTTGCGGAACGCCTGGTCGAGCGCAATTCCGGTCAAGCCGAGGAAAGCGACGAGCCCGAGGCTCGCCGCCAGCAGCTGGCGCGCATGCAACGACAGCGCACGCCGCGCTGTCGGCAGGGCCTTATTCGCTGCGTGGGATAGCGAACCGATAACCGCGGCCACGCACTGTCTCGATTGGCTTCAGTTCACCCTCGGGATCGAGCTTCTTGCGAAGCCGACCAATGAAGACTTCCAGCACATTTGAATCGCGATCGAAGTCCTGCTGGTAGATGTGTTCGGTCAGGTCTGCCTTGGACACCAGCTCGCCGGCGTGCAGCATCAGGTACTCCAGCACCTTGTACTCATATGAGGTCAGGTCCACGCCGGAGCCGTTGACGCTGACGGTCTGCGCCGACAGATCCAGACTGACCGGGCCGCAATCCAGCGCCGGCTTGCTCCATCCGGCGGCCCGACGCAGCAGCGCATTGATGCGCGCCAGCAGCTCCTCGACGTGGAATGGCTTGACCAGGTAGTCATCGGCGCCGGCCTTGAGACCTTCGACCTTGTCCTGCCAGCTCGAACGCGCGGTCAGGATCAGGATCGGGAATTTCTTGCCTTCCTGGCGCAGCGTGCGCACCAGGTCCATGCCCGACATCTTGGGCAGGCCGAGGTCGATCACGCCGACGTCGAACGGCAACTCGCGACCGTGGTACAGGCCTTCCTCGCCATCGGCGGCTGCATCCACGGCGAAGCCTTCGCGCTTCAGCCGGGCGGTGAGGGTCTCGCGCAGCGGTGCTTCATCTTCGACCAGCAAAATACGCATGACGACTCCTTGCGGATCCGGGCAATTGCCGGATCAGAACTGTTGCGGTTCCCCGTCCGGATCCCTGGACGGTCGTTTTTCCTTGCCACTGCCGTTGCCGTTTGAATCGCCGCGATCCGAACCACCTCGATCCGAATTGCGACGATCCGAATTGCCCCGGCCGCTGTCTTGCTCGCCGTCATTGCGATAGTCGCGCTGGCGGTCATCGCGCCGCGCATTGGGGTCGTCCTGCATGACCCGAACCCGACCATCGGCGGTGAGTACTTTGATGCGGTAGACCTCGCGGCCATCGCGTTGCATCGGCTCGGCACGCAGGACCTCGCCCCCGGTTTCCCGCTCGACCCGGCGGACCGAATCGGGCAAGTCCTCCCGCTGGTCCTTCGCCTGCGGGCGGTCCCGGGGCGCGTTGCGCTCCGGGGCGTCCGCCCAAGCGGCCGCCGAACCCGCCAGGAGCAGGAACAGGAGCGTGGCCTGGCGCAGGTGGCGATTGCGGCTCATTGGGACGGTTTTCCGGGAAATTACAGAGTGATACATGGCTTCGATGGCCCGTAGTCTGCTGTCGGCGCGGTGAATCCGATCTGAACCTGAACGAGATCGGGGCTGGGTCAATACAGTTCCGCGACGCAGCAACGCAGGGAGCCGCCGGCTTTTTCCAGTTCGTCCAGCGCGACGGCCCGTACCTGGAAACCGGCATTGTGCAATGTGTCACGTTGCGCATCGGTCAAGTTGCATTGTGCTCTTTCGCTCATGAACAGTTCGCTCGGCGACAGCGCCACGCAGTTCGCGGCGAACGCCTGCTTCTGGATCGGCGTCAGCCGGACGGTCGCCGGCGCGTAAAAACCGGCGATCGCGTCAGCCACGGTGGCATCGGCGAAGCCGTCCGGCGACAGCACCACCGCGCGTCCGGCCAGCACGCTGAGCACGACATTGGTGTGGTACTCGCCGGGTGCCAGGTCAAAGGCCAGGATCGCGTGCAGGCCGAAGGCATCCAGCATCGCCTGCGCGCCGATCGCGTCGCAGCGCTCCGACAATCCGCAGTAGCCGATGCCGCGCGCGTGGTCGATCACCAGCGAGCCGGTGAGCTCGCAGATGCCCGGCTGCAGGCCGAGGTCGCGTTCGGCATAGCCCAGCGTGTCGCGAAAGAAGCCGCGGATGTCGCTGCGCTCGCGCTCGGCTTGCCGCACCGGATGGCGCATGTGGCCGAGGATCAACGTGCCAGGCACGGTTGCGAATACATTGTTCGGAAAGATGGCATCCGGCGTGGTGGAGTCACCGGGAAAGCAGATGGTCGGCAGGGTCGTCGACATGGCCTGCTGCAGGCCGCGATGCTGGGCGGCCGCACGCTGCGGATCCACCACCACATCGAGATCCATGTAGTGGTTGTCGCTGGCCGATTGCGCGGCGAGCTGGAACTGCTCGGGCGCAACCAGGAAGGCGGCCTTGGCGGTCACGCCCTCGCTGCGGATTGGCAGCGTGCGCGCGAATGCAAAGAAGTCGGTGGGGTCGCGGGTCAGCATGTGGAGGGCTCTCGAGTCAGCATGTGGTGAGGTCGCGGAACTGCATGGATCAGGCCGCCTCGCCGGTCATTGGACGCGTCGGCGCCAGCGCGCGCTCGACCAGCGCCAGGCCGGCGTCGGCGCGCGGCGCGCCTTCGCTCAGCACCTGGCGGTACGCGCGGCCACCGGGTTGCGCGTGGAACAAGCCGAGGATATGCCGGGTGATGTGCTTGAGCGCGACGCCTGCGTACAACTTGTCGGCAACGTAGGGCAGGTAGGCGCGCAGGAGTTCCTCGCGCGTCGAAGGCGCACGGCCAGACAGCGCGCAATCGAGTTGATGCAACTTGAAGGGATCGTGATAAGCGAGCCGCCCCAGCATCACGGCGTCCACATGCGGCAACTGGGCGAGGCTGTCTTCCACCGTGGTCAGGCCACCGTTGAGGGTGATCTGCAACGCGGGCCGCTCGCGCTTGAGTTGGTGCACCCAGTCGTAACGCAGCGGCGGGATCTCGCGATTCTCCTTCGGCGACAGGCCGCTAAGCCAGGCCTTGCGCGCATGCACCACGAAATGCGTGCAACCGGTTTGCGCCACCGCATCCACGAAGGCGACAAAGGCGTCGTAGTCTTCCTGCTCGTCCACGCCAAGCCGGCACTTCACCGTCACCGGGATCGACACGGCGGCGCGCATCGCGGCGACGCAGTCGGCGACCAGCGCCGGCTCCTTCATCAGGCAGGCGCCAAAACGGCCGGCCTGGACGCGGTCGGACGGGCAGCCGACGTTGAGGTTGACTTCGTCGTAGCCCCAGTCGGCGCCGATGCGGGTGGCTTCGGCCAGTGCCTCGGGCTCGCTGCCGCCCAACTGCAGCACCACCGGATGCTCAGACGCATCGAAGCCCAGCAGGCGCTCGCGATCACCATGGCGCACCGCCTGCGCGTGCACCATCTCGGTGTACAGCACCGCATCGGGGGCGAGCACGCGATGGAACGCGCGGCAGTGCCGATCGGTCCAATCCATCAT
>JBBRZU010000009.1:0-47823 GCA_038236425.1 Lysobacterales bacterium | reverse complement strand
TTCGACAAGCGGAAGATCCTCGAGGCCTACCTCAACCAGGTCTATCTCGGGCAGCAGGGCAAGCAGAGCATCCATGGCGTCGCCGCCGGTGCCGATTACTGGTTCGGCCGCGACCTGGCCACGCTCAAGACCCAGGACATCGCGCTGCTGGTCGGCATCATCCAGGGCCCCAGCCTGTGGGATCCGCGCCGGCATCCGGACAAGGCGCTGTATCGGCGCGCCGTGGTGCTTGATGTGTTCGTGGAAACCGGATTGATCTCAGCCGCGGACGCCGCGCAAGCCAAGGCGCAGCCGCTGGGCGTGAGCACGCGTCCTGGCTATGCGCGCAACCGCGCGCCGGCCTTCCTCGATCTGGTTCGCCGGCAATTGGCGCGCGACTATCCCGCCGATGCACTGCGCGGCGCCGGCCTGTCGGTGATCAGCACTTTGTCGCCGACGGTGCAAACGCTCGCAGAGCGCTCGGTCACCGCCACGCTGGACAAAGTGCAGCGCAAGCAGGGTCCCGTGCTGCAGGCCGGACTGATCGTGACCAATACCGGCAGCGGCGAAGTCGAAGCGGTGGTCGGTAACCGGAAATCGGACGAGCCCGGCTTCAATCGCGCGCTCGAGGCGCAGCGGCCGGTCGGTTCGCTGCTCAAGCCCTTCGTGTACCTGCTGGCCTACGCGCAGCCGGAAAAATTCTCGCTCGCAACCTGGGTGCAGGACACACCGGTCGAAGTCACCCAACCCAATGGCAAGGCCTGGCGACCGAAGAATTCCGACGGCAAGTCGCACGGCTCGGTGACCACGGCGTCGGCCCTGGCGCATTCGTACAACCAGGCCACGGTGCGAGTTGGCATGGATGTCGGGCCGGATCGCCTGTCGCAACTGGTCAAGGTGCTGGGCGGCGTCAAGCCGGCGCCCAACCCATCGCTGATCCTGGGCGCGGTGGACCTGTCGGTCTTCACCATGACCCAGGCGTATCAGTTCCTCGCCTCCGGCGGGCGCATCCAGCCACTGCGCGCGGTGCGCGGCGTGCTCGACCCCAAGGGCCGCATGGTGAAGCGCTACGACGACAAGACCGATCCCGCGCAGGAAGGCGATGCGATCGCCGCGCGACTGGTCACCCTTGCACTGCAGGGCGCGGTTGCCAACGGCACCGCCAGCCCGCTGTTGCGCGACGGCCTTGGGCCGCTGCAACCGGCCGGCAAGACAGGTACCAGCAACGACAGTCGCGACAGCTGGTTTGCCGGTTATACCGGCGATCACCTGGCGGTGATCTGGGTTGGCAACGATGGCAACGAGCCGACTGGCCTGTATGGCGCCACGGGTGCAATGCGTGTGTGGTCTGGCATCTTCACCAAGCTGCCATCCGAGCCACTGCGCGTGAGCGGGAAGGGACTGGAATGGGCCTGGCTTGATCCAACCCGCTACGCCACCACGGACGAAGGCTGTGCCGGCGCGCGTCGCGTCGCCTTCGTCGCTGGCTACCTGCCGCCCGAGCATGTTGGTTGCACGCCACAAAGCAGTTGGCTCGACTGGTTCCACCTGGGCGGCGATGGCGAGCAGCCACCGCCGCCCGAGTCGCCGCCGGAGCAAGAACAGTGATCTCGCCGTCGGCGTCGTCGCGTACCGCCTCGGCAGGCGTTGTCCGGCTGCGTTGTGCAGCGATGCTCGCCGTCGCCGCGCTGGCAGCCGCCTGCACCGGTGGCCCGAGTGCGGGCGTCGCCGGCGCGCCATCGGTCGCCCGCCCCGCGCCGACCGGCGACCTGATCGCGCAGGTCCGCAGCGCCGGTGAAACCGGCGTCGAGCTTGATGTGCAACCGCTGCGCGATCCACAGGTCCAGGACCTGCGCGCAACCGCGACTGCCGCCGAATCGCGTCGCGACTTCGGCGTTGCGCGTGCGGCGATCGACAAGGCGATCGAACTGTCGCCCGCTGACCCCGACCTGCTGCAATGGCGGGCGGAACTGGCCTTGCAGCGTCACGAGTTCGCCGTCGCCGAGCAGCTGGCGCGCACCAGCTACGAGACCGGGCCCAAGGTCGGCGGATTGTGCCGGCGCAACTGGACCACCATCCTGATCGCCGCCCAGGCGCGCGACGACGCCATGCTGGCCGGACAGGCGCGGCAACAGGCGGCCGGCTGCAAGGTCGCGCCACCGGTCCGGATGTAGCGTGGACAAGCACGGTGAAAAGTCTCCGCTGGTGGATCGCGCGGTCGATGCACTGGCATCCGACGGCGAACTGGCTGCGCAGCTGCCCGGATTTTTCTCGCGCCCCGCGCAGCAACAGCTTGCGCGCGCGGTGGCCGATGCAATCACCGATCGCGCCTGCCTGGTCGCTGAAGCCGGCACCGGCACCGGCAAGACCTACGCGTACCTCGTGCCAGCGCTGCTCTCGGGCGAGCGCGTGATCATCTCGACCGGCACCCGCGCGCTGCAGGACCAGCTTTACCATCGCGACTTGCCGCGTGTGCGCGAGGCGCTTGGCCTGGGCCTGCGCACGGCGCTGCTGAAAGGTCGGTCGAACTACCTGTGCCTGTACCGCATGGAGCAGTCGCGCGGAGAGCGCTTTGCCAGCCGCGAGATCGCCGCGCAGTTCCAGCGCGTGCTGGCGTGGAGCGGCCGCACGCTGCGTGGCGACCTGGCAGAACTGCCGGGCCTGCCGGAAGACAGCCCGCTGCTGCCGCAAGTCACCTCGACTGCCGACAACTGCCTCGGAAGCGAGTGCCCGTTCTGGAGCGATTGCTTCGTCGCCAAGGCGCGCTCGGAGGCGCAGACCGCGGACCTGGTCGTGGTCAACCATCATCTCCTGCTGGCCGACCTGGCGATCAAGCGCGAGGGCTTCGGCGAGATCCTGCCTGGCGCGGCGGCATTCGTGCTTGATGAGGCGCATCAGTTGCCGGAACTTGCCGCGCAATTCTTCGGTGACCGCATCGGTTCGCGGCAATTGCTCGACCTGGCGCGTGACGCGCTGGCGGAAACTGCCAACGTTCCTGGCGCGTTGGCGACAGTGCAGCAGCCGATGCGCGTGCTTGAACAAGCCGTGCGCGAATTCCGCCTTGCCCTCGATGGCTTCCCGAATCGCGGACCAGCAAGTCGCATCGCCGGCCACCCCGGAGCGCGCGATGCCTTGACTGCGCTGGATGCCGCCGTGCTCGGATTGTCCGAAGGCCTGGCGCCCCTGGTCGAGGCCACGCCGGGCTTTGCCGCCTGTGCCGAGCGTGCCGAGGCAGAGTCACAGCGCTTGCGCGCCTGGCGCGAACCCGCGCAGGGCGACGCCGAAGTGCGCTGGTTCGAACTGACCCCGCGCGGGTTCACCCTGCAGCGCACGCCGCTGGATGTGTCCGAGCCGTTGCGCGAATATCGCGAACGTTCGCGCGCGGCATGGATCTTCACCTCTGCAACGCTGGCGGTGGACGGCCACTTCGGCCATCTTTCGCAACGCCTGGGCCTGGAGTCGCCGCGCGAATTGCTGCAGCCCAGTCCGTTCGACTGGCCGAACCAGGCGCTGTGCTACATGCCGACCGACTTGCCCGAGCCCAACGCGCGCAATTACGGCGAGGCGATGCTGCGTGCCGTGCTGCCGGTGCTCGAAGCATCGGCGGGTCGCGCCTTCCTGCTGTTTACCTCGCACCGTGCGTTGCGTGAAGCCGCCGAGGCGCTGCGCGACGGGCCCTGGCCACTGTTCGTGCAGGGCACCGCGCCACGCAGCGAATTGCTCGACGGGTTCCGCGCGTCCGGCAACGGCGTGCTGCTCGGCGCGGCAAGTTTCTGGGAAGGCGTGGACGTGGCCGGCGATGCGCTGTCGGTGGTGGTGATTGATCGTATTCCGTTTGCGGCACCCGACGATCCGGTGCTCGAAGCCAGGCTCGAGGCAGTCCGTCGCGCTGGCGGCAATCCGTTTCGCGACGAACAATTGCCGCAGGCGGTGATTTCTCTCAAGCAGGGCGCGGGCCGCCTGATCCGCAGCTTCGTGGATCGCGGCGTGCTGGTGCTGTGCGATCCGCGCCTGACCAGCAAGGGCTATGGCCGCGTGTTCATCGACAGCTTGCCGCCGTTCCCGCGGACACGATCATTGGCCGATGTGCGTCGCTTCTTCGGCCACGAGGTGACGCTGGAAGCGGGCAATGGCGATGCTGCCCCGGCCCACGACCCCGATGCTGTCGACTTTGATCCCGACTGGCGCGACCTTCCGGAATTCGCGCGGATGCGTCCGTGAAACTGCTCGCGATCGAGACCAGCACCGAAGCCTGTTCGGTTGCGCTGTGGATCGACGGACAGGTGCGCGAGCGGCACGAGATTGCGCCGCGCCGGCATACCGACCTGGTGTTGCCCTCGTGCGATGCGCTGCTCGCCGAGGCGGGTATCGGCAAGCATTCGCTCGATGCGATCGCCGTCGGGCGCGGCCCGGGTGCGTTCACCGGCGTGCGCCTCGCGGTCGCTTTGGTGCAGGGCATGGCGCTGGCACTGGATCGCCCCGTGCTTGCCATTTCGACGCTCGCAGCCCTTGCCTTTCCGGCGCTCGCCCTGGCGGAGCAGGATGGGTCCGGCGAGGCCAGAGTCCTGGCCGCGATCGATGCGCGCATGGGCGAGCTCTATCTCGGCCTGTTCAATGCCGATGCAACGCAAGGCCCGCAGCCGCTGGGTGCGGAATGGATGGCGCGCCCGGAGTTGGCCACGCTGCCCGAGTCAGGCGTCGGACCACTGATCGGCGTTGGCAGCGGATTTGCGGCGGCGCAGAGGATGCTGGCAACGCGGCTGGCTGATCGCCTGGTCCGGGTCGATGCCGGTGCACTGCCGCATGCGGCCGATGTCGCCCGGCTCGCCGTCGCTGCCTGGGCGCGTGGCGAAGCGATTGCTGCCGATCGCCTCGAGCCTGCTTACCTGCGCGACAAGGTCGCGCTGACGATCGAAGAACAACTGGCCAGCAAACGCGACAACGGTCCGCGCTGAGCAGGCTCGGCGCGCACCGCGTCGGTGTGCCGGTTGTTTCGACGCAATTACTTGCGCTGACGACTGGCCAGGCCGTGATAGGCAAGCATGCCCACGCCAGCGGCGCCGATCAGCAGGCCCCAGGTGCCGGGATCCTGGCTGTCCAGGTGCAGCGCACTGATCAGGCCGAAGGCCAGGCCGAGCACGGTCATGACCAGGCCCCACTTCAGCGCCGACAGGCGGCGGCTCTGCTCATCTGCTTCGAGCATCGAGCGGATCAGGTCTTCCGAGGCATTGGTCTCGGCCAGGCGGCGACGCAGGCGCGAGTCGATGATGATCTTGATTGCCGCCACGATGCTGAGCATCGCGACAATTGGCACAAGCAGGGCGAAGTCCATGGTGTTTCTCCGATAGTCCGGGCACGCACGGCCCGTTCGCAACGATTGACGCAGCCAGGGCCGGTTCGGTTGCATCCATTTGCACCAGGACTAGACTGGCCCCCGCTGGGTGCAACCGTTGGCCCGCCGGAGGTATCTCACCCGGTATGAATGACGACGCGCAGTTGGTGGCAGCGGTGCTGGCCCGGACCCCCGGAGCCTTCGAGCGCCTGGTTGCGCGCTACCAGGCGCTGGTCTGGCATCTGGTGTATCGCATGGTCCAGCACCCGGAAGACGCCCGCGAACTGTGCCAGGACGTGTTTTTCCGGGTCCATGAGCGGATCGGGCAGTTCCGTGGCGAGAGTGCGCTGGGTACCTGGATCGGCCGGATTGCGTTTTCCGTGTCCAGCCGGCATCTGCAGAAAAAGAAGCTGCCGATGCTCGAACCGTCGGCGGACGAGGATGCGGGACCGGCCTGGGAAGGCATCGCGGACGGCTTTGACCTGGAGGGCGCCTGCGCGGATTCCGAAGTCATGGGCCTGCTCGCGACTGCAATCGACAAACTGCCACCGCTGCAACGCACGCTGGTCACCCTGTATCACCTGGAAGAACTCGGCATCGCCGAGATCGCCGGCATCACCGACCTGCCCGAGGGCACGGTCAAAAACTACTTGTTCCGGGCCCGGGCGCGCCTGCGCCAGCAGCTCGAAATGAAAATTGGAGTGGCCGCATGAACGATTTCGAACAATCCAATTCGCATGACGCGCAACTGCAGGTGCAAGCCCAGCAGGCCGAGCAGATGGGGCTTCCGCCGGGCGTGAATCCCGGCGTCGATCGCTATCGCCTGGTGCTGCGCGCGCTGCGCATGCCGCTTGCCGAGCAGTTGCCCGCCGATTTCGCGCGACGCGTCGCCGCAAAGCTCGTGCAGCCCGAGGAGCACGGCAGCGTCGAGGATTTCCTGACCAGCCTGGGCCTGCTTGGCATGGGCATTGTCGCGCTGGCCTACATGCAGCCGGTGATGGCCAGCGTCATGGAAAGCATGCACTACAAGCTCCCGAGCGTGCCGGTGCCGTTGCTGGTTGCGGGCGGGATCGGCATCGCCGTGGCCTGGCTGCTTGACCGCGGCGTGACCATGCGCAAGCACGCGCACTGACGGCTGCACCCAGGCGCGCCCGCTTGAAAGCATCAGCGCAACAGGATCAGCGCAACAGGATCAGGGTGCCCAGCCCCAGGAAGCTGAGGAAGCCGATCACATCGGTAAAGGTCGTCAGCACGACGCCGCCCGCAAGCGCGGGATCAATATTGAGCCGGCGCAGCGTGAGCGGCACCAGCACGCCGGCGAGCGCGGCGTTGACCAGGTTGATCAGCATGGCCAGGGCGATCACCAGGCCGAGTTTTGGATCCTGGAACCACAGCCCTGACACCACGCCGACCACGACCGCCCAGATCGCGCCGTTGAGCATGCCGACCAGCACTTCCTTGGCCAGCAGCGCGCGCAGGTTGCCGACGCCGACCTGACCCAGTGCCAGGCCGCGCACCATCAGGGTCAGCACCTGGGTACCGGCGACGCCGCCCATGCTGGCGACAATCGGCATCAGCACCGCAAGCGCAACCACTTTTTCCAGAGTGCCCTGGAAGCGCCCGATCACCCACGACGCGAGGAACGCGGTGAGCAGGTTGATGCCCAGCCACAGCGTGCGCCGCCGCGCCGCGCGCCGCACCGGCGAGAACAGGTCTTCATCTTCGTCCAGGCCGGCGGCGCTCATCGCCTGGTGCTCGGCCTGCTCGCGGATGATGTCAACCACGTCATCGACGGTGATCCGGCCGAGCAGGATGTTGCTTTCGTCCACGACGGGCGCGGACACCCAGTCGAAGTCCGAGAACTGGGTGGCGACTTCGTTGGCCGGCGTGTCGACCGGGATCGCAGGCTGCTCGTCGTCGATCAGTTCGTTGATCGGCGTGGACGCGTCATGCGTCAGCAGGCCGGTCAGCGCCACGCGGCCGAGGTACTGGTGCCGGCGACTGACCACGAACAGATGATCGGTGTGGTCGGGCATCTCGCCGCGCAGGCGCAGGTAGCGCAGCACCACGTCCACGGTGACGTCGGCGCGCACCGTGATGATGTCCGGGTTCATCAGGCGGCCGGCGGTGTCCTCGCCGTAGCTCAGCGCCTGCTCCAGCCGCTCGCGGTTCTCGCGATCCATCGACTTGAGCACTTCGTCGATGACGGTGTCGGGCAAATCCTCGATCAGGTCGGCAAGGTCATCGATGTCGAGGTCTTCGACCGCGGCGACGATTTCGTCCGGATCCATCTCCGCCAGCAGGCTCTCGCGCACGTCTTCGCCGACGTGCACCAGCACCTCGCCATCGTCCTCGGGGTCGACCAGGCCCCAGACGATATTTCGCTTGGTCGGCGGCAGGGACTCGAGCAGGTTGCCGATTTCGGCCGGCGACAGCGAGTTGACCAGGCGCCGTACCGGACCCAGCCGCCCGCTGTCCATCGCATCCGACAGCAGTCGGAGCTGGCGCGCGGTCTTGTCGTGGCGGACGGCCTCGGCCATGTCTGGTCCCCTCGGTGCCCGCGCATTCTACCCGCCTGCGCTCCCTGACGCGCCACGCTCCGTAGTTCAAATCGCTTCGTACGAACTGGCGCGCGCGCGATCGCACGGGGGGTCCTGCCCGCCCACTCGTCGTCCAATCACAGTGGGCTCCCGGCCCATCCATGGGCCTTGGCAGGACCCCCCGCACGCTCGCGCGACCTCGTTCGTGCGCAGCGCTTCGGCTCGCTACCCCGCTTCGCCACATCCCACTGCCCCGCTGCACGTCACCGCCGTGCTTCGTGGCAGCACAGCACCATGCGGCGCGGCCCATTGCCGATGTCGTTGCGCTGCCGTCAGCGCTGCATTGCCTTTGCCTTTGCCTTTGCCGTTGCTACTGCCGCTTCTGTTTCTTTGCGGTTGCAGCGACGAGCGGTGGGCGTGCGGCCTGACGCGTGACGCTTCGAAGCATCGACCACGCGGAAGTTGTTCGAAGCGTTGCGCTCGAACGAGGTCGCGCGAGTGCGTGGGGGGTCCTGCCAAAGGCCATGGATGGCCGACTAGCCCACTGAGACATGGACGTCTGAGTGGGCGGGCAGGACCCCCCACGTAATCGCGCGCGCGGCGGTTCGTACGTAGCCACGGAGGGGTGCCGTGATCGCGGTGCGCGCCAGTCCGTACGTAGCGACTTGCTCTGCGGAGCGATCAGAAGCCGGTGGCGAACAGAGCGACCAGGGCGGCCATCGCCTCAGCCTCGTCGTCGCCCTCGATCCGCGCCTTCAGCGTGGTGCCGGGGCCTGCGGCGAGCAGCATCACGCCCATGATCGACTTGGCGTTGACCGAGCGGCCACGTGCTTCCAGGAAGCACTGGCTGGTGAAGCCGGTGAGGGCCTGCACGACCTTGGCCGAGGCCTGCGCATGCAGGCCGAGCGGGTGGGTGACTTGCAGATCGCGTTCCAGCACGGGCTACTCCAGTTCGCGGTGGTAGGTGAGTACATCCTCGCGACCGGCGTCGCGGAAGTGCTGGGCCAGCTTCTCGGCAAGATACACCGAACGATGCTTTCCACCGGTGCAGCCGAAGGCGATGGTCACGTAGCTGCGCGATTCGGACTCGAACCGGGGGATCCAGGTGTCGAGGAATGCGGTGACCTGGTCAACGTACTCGCGCACGCTGTCCTGGGCGTCGAGGTGCTCGCGCACGGCGGCATCGCGGCCGGACAGCGGGCGCAGGCGCGGGTCCCAGTGCGGATTGGGCAGGCAACGGGCGTCGAACACGAAATCGGCATCCCCGGGCAGGCCGCGCTTGTAGGCGAAACTTTCCAGCAGCAGTGACACCCGAGGCGAGTGCGACGGCGCCAGTTGCGCGAGCACGGCCTTGCGCAGCTGGTGCACGTTGAGGTCGCTGGTGTCGATGGTCTCGTCGGCGAGCGCGCGCAGCGGCCGCAGGATCTGGCGCTCGAGCGCGATCGCGTCGGACAGCGCCAGGCCCAGGTGCGAGAGTGGGTGGCGGCGGCGCGTTTCGGAATAGCGCTTGACCAGCACCTCGTTGCTGGTGTCGAAGAACACCAGGCGGTGGTCGTAGCCCAGGCTGGCCACGGCGGACAACCACTGGCCGATATCTGACAGGTCCGAGGCCATGTTGCGCACATCAATGCCGACCGCCAACTGGTCGCTGCGCATCTGCGCTTCGCTGACGCCCTTGACGAATGCGGTCAGCAACTCGGCTGGCAGGTTGTCAACGCAGTAGTAGTCCAGGTCCTCGAGCGTGCGCAGCGCGACGGTCTTGCCCGATCCGGACATGCCGGACACCACGATCAACAAGGGCTTGGTCTCGGCTGCCACCTCAGGTTTCCCTGCTCAGGGAAAGCAGGGTCGCGTGGCGCGCGAGGAAGGCTGCCGCCGGATCCAGGCCCTTCACGCGCAGCATGTGCAGGCGGACTGCCGCCTCGGTGAGTACCGCAAGGTTGCGACCGGCCGCCACCGGCAGCTGGAACACCGGGATGTCGAGGTCGAGCACGCGCGCGGGTGAAGGCGATTCGCCGGTCAGCCGTGCCATGGCCCCGGCATTGGCCTCGACGGCCTTCACCAGGTGCACGATCAGGCGCAGGTACTTGTTCCGCTTCACCGCGGTGTCGCCAAACATCTGGCGGATGTTCATGACCCCGAGGCCGCGTACTTCGAGCATGTCCTGGAGCATGTCCGGGCAGGTGCCATCGAGCACGTCGGGGGCGATCTGGGTGAATTCCGGTGCATCGTCGGCAACCAGGCGATGCCCGCGCGAAATCAGTTCCAGCGCCAGCTCGCTCTTGCCCGCGCCCGATTCGCCGGTGATCAGCACGCCGATCGAGAAGATTTCCATGAACACGCCATGCATGCTGATCCGCGGCGCCAGTGCCAGCGCCATGTGGTACTGCAGCAGGTTGAGCAATTCGAAGCCGCGCCGCGACGACACCCATAGCGCGGTACCGGTTTCATCGCAGATGCTGCGCAGGTCGGTCGGGCAGGCCTGGTCCTGGCTGACGACCAGTGCCATCGGCGAGAAGCCGATGATCTTTTCCAGCGTCTCCCAGCGCTGGCGCGCGTCGAGCGTGTCCAGCCAGGCAAGTTCGGCGGCGCCGACGATCTGCACCTTGTTCGGGTGGATGACATTGAGATAGCCGGCCAGCGAAGGACGCCGGATCTGCTGCTCGCTGCGCTCGAGGATGCGCTCGCCGCCACGCTGGCCCGACGTCAGCCAGCGCAGGCCGAGCCGCTCCTGCAACTCGTCGAACAATTCGCGGGCGCTGATCCGGTTACGCATGCAGCTCCCGCGGCGGTCAGCCGAAGCTGTCGGAACGCGCGGCGGATTCGCCGCGGTGGTGGTCCTTGCTCTTTTCCTTCTGCTTGAGCACAAGGCGGTCGAGCTTGTCGGCCAATGCATCAATGGCCGCATACATGTCGCTGGCCTGGGCATCGGCGAACAGCGTCTTGCCCGGCGCGTGCAGCGTGGCCTCGGCGCGGTGCGCCAGTTTGTCCACCGACAGGATCACCCGTGTATCCAGCGCCTGGTCGAAATGCCGTTTGAGCTTGCCGATTTTTTCCTCGGCGTATTCACGCAATGCGGGGGTGACTTCGATCTGGTGGCCGCTGATGTCGATGCGCATGTTTCGCTCCCTGGTCAGAGTCGTTGCCGCTCGTGGGATGAGGCGATATTCATCGCTTCCCGGTACTTTGCCACAGTTCGTCGCGCCACGGGGATGCCCTCGGCCTTGAGCAACTCGGCCAGTTTGGCATCGCTCAGGGGCGCGCGCGGGTTTTCCGCATCCACCAGCTGCTTGATCATGGCCTGGATCGCCGTGGCCGATGCGCCGCCGCCGCTGTCGGTGGCGATACCCGAGCTGAAGAAATACTTGAACTCGAAGGTGCCGCGCGGCGTGCGCAGGTATTTGCGCGTGGTCGCGCGCGAGATCGTGGACTCGTGCAGCCCCAGTTCTTCGGCCACTTCACGCAGCGTCAGCGGGCGCATTGCCTGCGCGCCATGCTCGAGGAAGCCGCTCTGCTGGCGCACGATTGCCCGGGCCACGCGCAGCAGCGTGTCGGCGCGCGTTTCCAGGCTCTTGATCAGCCAGCGCGCTTCCTGCAATTGCGCGCGCAGGTAGCTGTCGTCTTCACGGCTGTTCTTGCCGATCAATTGCTCGTAATGCCGATTGATGCCGATCCGGGGCTGGCTGCTGCCATGGGTTGCCACCCGCCAGATGCCGCCTTCGCGATAGGCAATCGCGTCCGGCATGATGTATTCAGGCTCGCTGCCGCCGATCCGCGCGCCGGGTCTCGGATCCAGCGAGCGCAACAGCGCGACCGCGCAGTCCATCGCCCCGACCGACGCATCGAGCTTGCCCGCCAACTTGAGCGCGCCATGCTTGGCCAGCGCGTCGAGATGGCTGGTGGCCACCTGTCGTGCCAGGCCAAGGCCGGGTGTGTCGTCCGACAGCACGCCCAACTGCACGCACAGGCACTCCGAAACTGAGCGCGCGCCCACGCCGACCGGGTCGAAGTGCTGCACCAGGTGCAGGACCGCCTCGATGTCTGCGTTGTCGAGGCGCCAGGCCGGCGGCAGCGCCGAGCGGATGTCCTCGAGACTGGCCTGCAGATAGCCGTCCTCGTCGATGGCTTCCACCAATGCCTCGCCGATCGCCAGGTCGCGCGGCGGCAAGTGGCTGAGGCGCAACTGCCAGAGCAGATGCTCGCGCAATCCGTCCGGGCTGGCGCGGCTGTCTTCACGATCTTCACCGTCGAATTCGCGGCCGGCCGGTTGCTCGTCTTCCCAGCGGAACTCTGGCGATGCGTCATCGAGCGAGTCGACCGCTGCCTGGACCGGGGAGTTCGCCGAATCCGTCGTCGCCTCCGGGTCGCCGGACGCACCGGCGGATCCGTCCAGGTCCGATTCGCTCCCCGGTGACTCGGCATCACCGGGCACGGGCTCAAGGTCTTCGTCGCGCTCGAGCAGGGGATTGGCGTCAACCGCCGCGTTGATCTCTGTTTCCAGCTCGACGGCAGACAACTGCAGCAGGCGGATCGCCAGGCGCAGCTGCGGCGTCAGCGTGAGCTGCTGCCCGAGTCGGATTTGCAGGGTCGGTTTCATCGTTGCGTCCGCCCGGCCAACCAACGCAGTGCGACTACAGGCGGAAGGACTCGCCCAGGTAGACGCGACGAACGTCAGGGTTGGCCAGCACGGCTTCGGGCGATCCTTGGGCCAGCACAGTACCGGCATTGAGGATATACGCCCGGTCGCAGATGCCCAAGGTTTCGCGCACGTTGTGGTCGGTGATCAGCACGCCGATGCCGCGTTGCTTGAGATGACGCACGATTTTCTGGATTTCCCCGACGGAGATCGGATCCACGCCCGCGAACGGTTCATCGAGCAGGATCAGGCGCGGATTGGCGGCCAGGGCCCGGGCAATCTCGACCCGCCGCCGCTCGCCACCGGACAGGCTGGCGCCCATCTGTGATGCCACATGGCCGACTTGCAGTTCTTCGAGCAGGGAGTCGAGTTCGCGCTTGCGCCCTGCCGCGTTGAGGTCCTTGCGCAGCTCCAGCACGGCGGTCAGGTTGTCGGAGACGCTGAGCTTGCGAAAAACCGAGGCTTCCTGCGGCAGGTAGCCGATGCCGCGGCGCGCGCGTTCGTGCATGGGCAGGGCGGTGATGTCTTCACCGTCGAGCGCGATCCGGCCCGCGTCGGTCGGCACCAGGCCGACGATCATGTAGAAGCAGGTGGTCTTGCCGGCGCCGTTGGGGCCGAGCAGGCCCACGACTTCCCCGGTACCCAGGTCCAGGCCGAAATCGTGCACCACCTCGCGCGCCTTGTAGCGCTTGCGCAGGCCGCGGGCGGACAGCATCAGCCCGGCGTCTTGGTCGGTGCCGGAGCCGGCGTCTTGGCCGGCGTTGCAGCGGCCGGGGCCGGTGGAGCCGCGGCCGACGTGGTGGTCTTGGGCATGATGCGCATCTGCACGCGCTTGCCGTCGCCACCGCCGTCGAGGCGGCCGTTCTTCAGGTCGTACTTGATGGTTTCGCCGCGCAGCGTGCCGCGCGGCTGGTCAACCACGACATTGCCGGTGAGCACGATCAGGTCGCTGCTCAGGGTGTAGACGATCTGCGCGGCATGCGCATTCATCGTCTCGCCGTTGTCGTTGACCTGCTTGAGCGTGGCCGGCGCGCCGGTGAGGATGACTTCGGAAATGTCGCCCTTGGCGCGGTGGATCACGGCGCGATCGGCGCGGACTTCCAGGGTTCCCTGGGTGATCACGACGTCGCCGGTGAGGATGGCGTCGCCATCGTCGCCCAGGGCGGCGTCGGTGCGGTCGGCAGCCACGTCCATGGGCGCGTTGCGGTCCGTGGTCTTGGCATCGGCCGAGAACGGCAGGAGGGCGGCGAGCAGGAGCAGATTAGTGGCGGCGAGGCGCATAGCGTCCTTTGACATTGGCAAGCAACTGGACCCGGTGGGCTTTCATGTCGGCACGCAGGCCGGTCCCGTGCAGTATAGAGTCGGCCCGGCTGACGGTCACGGGATCCTCGCTCAGGACCAGGTCCTGTTTAGGGAAAACCTGCAGCCGATCGGTGGAAAAGCGCGTGCGATCGCCCAGCGGCGAGGCCGGCCCGATCATCTCGACCTTCTGCATCAGGCGGATTTCTACGCCTTTTTCCGCGACCCAGGCGCTGTCGGAGGTGGCCAGCCAGCGGCCGCCGTCCTTGTCCGGGAAGCTGAACTTTGGCAGCCGCATGGTCAGGCTCTTGCCGCCCGGGTCACGCTCAAGGTACGGGGCTGCCACGGTGAAACTTTCCTTGCCCTGGGCATCAAGCGAGGTGAGCTCGAAGTTGTTCAGCACATAGTCCGAGCGGGTCGGGCTCGGCGGCGGCAGCGGGGCTGCCGGGCGCAGCTTCCACAGCGCGGTCGCGCCGATGGCGGCGAGCGTGAGCAGTCCAGCGGCGGCCAGGGTGCGCTTCCTCATGCCGACGCCCTCATGCCGGACTGCTCATGCCGGACTGCTCATGCGGAACTCGCCGGTCCGGCGAAGCGCGCCATCACCGCCGGGCGCAAGCCGCGCGCCTCCAGCACCAGGTCGCACAGGGCCCGGGCGGCGCCACAGCCGCCGCGCTCGGCGGTGACCCAGTGCGCGTGGTCGCGCACCCAGGCATGGGCGTTTGCCGGCGCCACGGCCAGTCCGACCCGCGGGAACAGGGCCAGGTCGTGCAGGTCGTCACCCATGTAGGCGACCTCGTCCCAGCCGATTCCCAGCTCCGCGCATAGGCCGGCCAGGCAGCCGACTTTGTCGCTGATGCCGGTGAAGATGTGAGACAGGCGCAAGTCCCGGCCGCGCGCCCGCGCGGACGCGCTGTCGCGGGCGGTCACCAGCGCCACGGCAATGCCGTTGTCCTCGAGCAGGCGCAGGCCGAGGCCGTCCTGCACGTGGTACGCCTTGGACTCATTGCCTTCGCCATCGAACCAGAGGCCGCCGTCGGTGAGGGTGCCATCCACGTCGAAGGCGGCCAGGCGGATGCGCGCGGCGCGCTGGAGCAAGCCCGGGTGGATTTCGGATGCGGCCTCGACGTTCGGGTGCGTCATCGGGTCAGACAACCCGTGCCCGGAGGAGGTCGTGGATATTCAGCGCGCCAACCAGGCGCTGGTCCTCGTCCACCACCAGCAAGCCGTTGATCTTGTATTCCTCCATCAGGCGCGCGGCCTCCACGGCCAGTTGCCCGGGGCCGATGGTCTTGGGCGAATGCGCCATCAGTGCGGCCACGCGGACGTTGCGCAGGTCCACCTGGCTGTCGTCGAGCGCGCGGCGCAAATCGCCGTCGGTGAACACACCCAGCAGGCGCTCGTCGTCATCGACCACGGCGGTCATGCCCAGGCGCTTGCGGCTCATTTCCACCAGTGCTTCGCTGGCGCTGGCTTCGCGGTGCACGCGCGGCATGTCGGCGCCGGTGTGCATGATGTCGCTGATGTGCAGCAGCAAGCGGCGGCCCAGCGCACCCGCGGGATGCGAGCGGGCGAAATCGTCGGCGGTGAAGCCGCGCGCCTCGAGCATCGCCACGGCAATCGCGTCGCCCATCACCAGCATCGCAGTCGTGCTGGAGGTTGGCGCCAGACCGAGCGGGCAGGCTTCCTCGGGCACGCTGCAATCCAGGTGCACGTCGGCGACGTCAGCAAGGCGCGAGCCGGGCCGCCCGGTCATGGCGATGATCCGGTTGCCCTGGCGCTTGAGCGCCGGCAGGATGGTGAGGATCTCCTCGGTCTCGCCCGAGTTCGACAGCAACAGGACGACGTCGGTCTCCATGAGCATGCCCAGGTCGCCATGGCTGGCTTCGCCCGGATGCAGGAAAAACGCCGGTGAGCCGGTCGAGCTCAGGGTGGCGGCGATCTTGGTGGCGATGTGGCCCGACTTGCCCATGCCGATGCAGGCGATGCGCCCGCGGCAATCAAGCAGTTCGATGCAGGCACGGGCGAAATCCGGGCCGATCCGCGACTTCAGCGCTTCCAGGGCCTGCACTTCGACGTCGAACACGCGCCGGCCACTGGCCTCGAGGGCTTCGGCGTGGACGGGTCGGTGGGAGGGCAGGGCACTCATGCGGGAGTCGAGCGGTATGATGGGCGGGGTATTGTAAGGCCTGCACCAGCCGACACTGCCCACCTGACCTGCCTGCCGATGAACGCCCTGCCATGAATGCGCTCCAGATCCAGCAATTGATCGAAGCCGGCCTGCCCGGCTCCCGGGCCGAGGTCCAGGGCGACGACGGCGTGCATTTCGAGGCCACGGTGGTTTGTGAGTCCTTCGCCGGCAAGCTGCCGCTGGCACGCCACCGCATGGTCTACGCCACCTTGGGCGGCCGGATGGGCGGTGAAATCCATGCCCTGGCCCTGCGCACCCTGACTCCCGATGAGGCGCGCGCCGCCGGCTGAGGCTGGCTGTCCCCGTCCGGCCGTCCCTTTCCCGCCGCCCTTTTCCACGCACCACAGCCCGAGACCATCCATGGCCAAGATCATCATTACCGGCGGCAACGTGCTGGACGGAGACGTGCAGATTTCTGGCGCCAAGAACGCCGTGCTGCCGATCCTGTGCGCGACCCTGCTGGCCGAGGAAACCATTTCAATCGGCAACGTCCCGCACTTGCACGACGTCACCACGACGATGGAGTTGCTCGGCGCGCTGGGAGTGCGGCTGACGGTGGACGACAAGCTGGGCATCACGGTCGAGCCCACTGCCATGGTCGAAACGATTGCGCCCTACGAGTTGGTCAAGACCATGCGCGCCTCGATTCTGGTGCTCGGGCCCTTGCTGGCGCGCCACGGGCATGCCGAAGTGTCGCTGCCAGGTGGTTGCGCGATTGGTTCGCGCCCGGTGGACCAGCACATCCGCGGGCTGCAGGCGCTCGGCGCCGATGTCGTGGTCGAGAACGGCTACGTGAAGGCGCGCGCTGACCGTGGCCTGCGTGGTGGTCACTACAGTTTCGACATGGTCACCGTCACCGGTACCGAGAACGTGCTGATGGCAGCGGCGCTGGCCAAGGGCACGACCGTGCTCGACAACTGCGCCGAGGAGCCGGAGATCGTCGACCTGGCCAACTGCCTGATCGCCATGGGCGCGAAGATCGAAGGCGCCGGCAAGGCGCGCATCGTGATCGAGGGCGTGGATCGCCTGCACGGCGGGCACTACGACGTGATGCCCGATCGCATCGAGACCGGCACCTTCCTGGTGGCGGGCGCGATGACCGGTGGCCGCGTCGTTACCCGGCGCACGCGCGCGGACTTGCTCGAGACAGTGCTGCACAAGCTCGAGGAAGCCGGCGCCCACATCAACACCGGCGACGACTTCATCGAACTGGACATGCGCGGCAAGCGGCCCAAGGCGGTCAGCCTCACCACGGCGCCATACCCGGCCTTCCCGACCGACATGCAGGCGCAATTCGCGGCGATGAACTGCATGGCCGACGGCGTCGGGGTGATCCGCGAGACCATCTTCGAAAACCGTTTCATGCACATGAACGAATTGCAGCGCCTGGGCGCCGACATCCAGATCGAAGGCAATACCGCGATCATCCGCGGCGTCGAGCGCCTGACCGGCGCGCCGATCATGGCGACCGACCTGCGCGCCTCGGCGTCACTGGTGTTGGCTGGACTGGTAGCCGAAGGCGAAACCACGGTCGACCGGATCTATCACATCGACCGCGGCTACGAGAACATCGAGGAAAAGCTGGGCGGCCTGGGCGCGAAGATTCGCCGCGTTGCGTGATTGCGTGATCGCGCGACCGCACCGATCCGGAGTGTCTCCGCACTGATGCCGCGGCGTTGCAGCTTCGGCCGCGTTACGGCTGCAGCGAGACGATCCGCATTTCGATGGTCTCGCCGTCGGGCTCGCGCTGCAGCATTCGAATTGGCACGAAATTCCGCTCCGGCGACAACCACAGCGTGGTGCTGCGCCCGTTGCCGGAATCGCGGATGCGCTCGATGCGGACCGCGCGCTGTGCCCCCATCGGCGTAGTCACCTGCTCGGTGCCGCCGGTGCGATAGGTCCAGGTGCCGAGATCGTCGTGGTCAGGGATGCGATAGTGCAGGTCGCCCGTCCGTCCTGCCGCGACATCGCCCATCACCGCCACCACCACGGCGTTTCTGTCGAGCACGCCGGGTTCGTAGCGCGGTGAATAGCTGCGATCCTTGTCCGTGCTGTCGATGCGACGGGCGGCGGAATCCACCTGCATGCCGCGCTCGCGGGTCTTCCAGGCCATCTTCTGCCGATAGGTATAGGCGACCGTTTCAGGCTGGCCATCCCAGCGCAACACCGAGCGCTCATTCACGGTGACGCCCGCGATCGCGGCCAGGCCTTCGCTGCCGACGGTATCCGAGCGCAGCTCGTAGCGCCCGTTGGGCAGCTTGTGGAAGCTCACCGTCGCCGTGCCGAGCCGACTGCCGTTGCGGCTCACTTCGTAGCGCGCCGTGTAGGGCTGCGGGGGCGCGGCTACCGAGGCAACCAGTGGCGTGAGCAACAGCGCAGCGGTGATCAGGACACGTTTCATGCGGTGGATTCCTCGAGGCGATTGTCGCCAGTCAGAGACAAGCCAGCATGCAGCGGGTTCCCGCACCAGGCCAGTGTGCCCGGCCCGAGGGTCAGCTGGCCTTCAGCGAGTGCGCACACAACCGCAACCAGCAGCGGGTGTTCACGCAACAGCACGCGCGCTTCCAGCGCCGCGACATCGTCACCGGGAAGGATCGGCACGCGTGCCTGCGCCAACACCGGGCCGGCATCTACCGCGGGCACCACCTGGTGCACGGAGGCGCCGTGTTCGCTGTCACCGGCGGCCAGTGCACGCGCGTAGGTGTGCAAGCCGGGGTACTTCGGTAGCAGCGAAGGATGGATGTTGATGATCCGGCCCGCGGCGCGCGAGATCGCCGCCGCGGAAAGGATGCGCATGTAGCCGGCGCAGACGACCAGATCGGGTTTGATCGCGAGCAGCAAATCGAATAACGCGGTATCAAAGGCCAGGCGGTCGGAAAAATCGCGCGGTGAAAGCGCGCCGACGGTGCGGCCCGAAGCAGCGCCCGAGGCGAGTGCACCGGAGTCGGCACGATCACTGAATACGCCCTCGACGCGCGCGCCGCCCAGGCGGCCATCGCGTTCGGCATCAAGCAATGCGCGCAGATTGCTGCCGCGGCCGGAGGCGAGCACCGCGATGCGCATGGACCTGCGACTCAGGCGATCGCGACCCGTGCGTCGCCAGTCGCCGGCACCACTTCACCGATCGCCCAGTGCGCCAGGCCAAGTCGATCCAGCGCGGCCTCGACGCCGGACTGCGCGTCGGACGACACCACCAGCACGAAGCCGATGCCGCAGTTGAACGTGCGCCACATTTCCGCCGCGGCCACCTGGCCTTCGCGCATCAGCCAGTCGAACACCGGCGGCAACGTCCACGCGCTGGTACGGATATCCAGCCCCAGGCCGTCCGGGATGACGCGAATGATGTTTTCGGTCAGGCCGCCGCCGGTGATGTGCGCCATCGCGTGGATTGGCTGCTCGCCGAGCAACGCGAGCAAGGGCTTGACGTAGATCGTGGTCGGCGCCATCAGGGCATCGGCCAGGCTGACGCCGCCAACATCCAGGTCCAGCGGTCGGCCGGCGCGATCCAGGATGCGCCGCACCAGCGAATAGCCATTGGAATGCGGGCCCGAGGAGGCCAGGCCGATCAGCACGTCGCCGGCTTTCACGGACGCGCCATCGAGCAATTTCGATTTTTCCACCGCGCCAACGGTGAATCCGGCCAGGTCGTATTCGCCGGGCGGGTACATGTCGGGCATCTCGGCGGTCTCGCCGCCGATCAGGGCGCAGCCGGCGAGTTCGCAACCCCGGGCGATGCCGCCAACCACGGCGACGGTGGTGTCCACGTCCAGCTTGCCAGTGGCGAAATAGTCCAGGAAGAACAGCGGCTCGGCGCCCTGCACCAGCACGTCATTCACGCACATGCCGACCAGGTCGATGCCGATGCTGTCGTGCCGGTTCAGCTGCTGCGCCAGCTTGAGCTTGGTGCCGACGCCGTCGGTGCCCGAGACCAGCACCGGCTCGCGGTAGCGGCCGGACAGGTCGAACAGGCCGCCGAAACCACCCAGGCCACCCATCACTTCGGGCCGGAAAGTGCGCCGGACCAGCGGCTTGATGCGCTCGACGACGGCATTGCCGGCATCGATGTCCACGCCGGCGTCGCGGTAGGTGAGGGGAGTGCTGGCCATGGCGGAAGGGCGTCGTGGGAAAGCGACATTCTAGCAGCGGCACCCGGCCGGCCGGCCGACAGGCGTCAGCGGGGTTGGACGCCCGCGCCCCGCTTGCGGCACCATGGGGCAGTTCCTTTCGCTGCAGACCCATGACGCCGATCGCCCGCTTCAGCCTGTTGCTCCTGTTGCTCGCCAGTTTCCATGGCGCGCCCGCCTGGGCCGGCCCCAATGCACCGGGTATGCCGACCGCCGCCGCCGCAGACCCGGACGAGACGCCGGACAAGCCCAAGGTGGTCAGGAATCCGGCGTTCTACACCACGGACGTGACCGTCAATTCGCAGAACGAAAAACGCGGCGCGCTGATCCGGGCCCTCGGCCAGGTCGTCGTCCGCCTGACCGGCGACCAGACCGCCCCGCAGAACGCCGTCATCCGTCGCGCCGGCGCCAACATCGATGCGATGGTATTGAGATCCGCATTCCGCCAGGAACAGCAGACGGTCAATGGCCTGCCCGTGTACAAGACCATCCTTGGGGTCGCCTTCGTGCCCGAAGCCGTGGACAACGTCATTGCCGCCGCCGGGCTGAAGTTCTGGACCAACTCGCGGCCCAAGCCAATTCTCTGGCTGGCGATCGACGATGGCCGCGGGCCGCGCCTGGTCACCGGCCAGCAGACCGCCGTGGTCAAGCCTCTGGCTGCCCGGGGCCTGGAGCGCGGCATGCGCTTCCTGCTGCCGACAGGAAATGCGGCCGAACAGGCTGCGGTTCCGGCAATCTGGAAGCTCGACGCGGCCACCATGCAGCGCTTCACCGCGCGCTACCGCAACGATTCGCAACTGGTCGGCAAGGTCTATCGCATGGGCACCGGCTGGGCCGCTGACTGGGTGCTCAGCCAGGGCGGCAGCGAAATTGCACGCTGGTCGTTCAGTGACGCCGACCCGCGCCGGGTGATTGCCTCGGGCGTGGACGAGGGCGCCAATGCCATCGCCAAGCGCGATGCCGTCGGACTGGACAACGGCACCGCCGGTCAATACGCGGTCGAGATTGGCGGGGTCGGCAGCCAGGGCGACTACCTGCGCCTGATGTCCTATCTCGAGGGTCTGCCGGTGGTGCGCCGGGTGATCCCGGTGCAGGCCGAGCCCGGTCAGCTGCAGCTGCGGCTTGACCTTGGCGTGGGCATGAAAGGGTTCCGCACCATGGTGGCCGGCGGCTCGACCCTTCGCGTCGCCGACGGCGCCGACTCCCGCTTCGAGCTGCAATGACACCCAACCAGCTGCCCAACGCCATCACCATCGCACGCATGGTGATGGCGCTGCCGTTGCTGTGGCTGCTGATGAATGCGCAGTTCCAGCTCGCGTTTGCTGTCGCCCTGGTCGCCGGCGCCAGCGACCTGGTCGATGGATATATCGCGCGTCGCTATGGTTGGCAAAGCGAACTGGGTGGATTGCTTGATCCAATCGCAGACAAGTTGCTGCTGAGCACCTGTTTTTTTGGCCTGTGGTGGGCGCAGTTGCTGCCCGGCTGGCTGGTCGCCGTCGTGCTGCTGCGTGACGTCATCATCCTGCTGGGCGCGCGTGCCTGGTGGCGGATCGAGCGAAAGTTTCACGCCGAACCCTCGGGCCTGGGCAAATCCACCACGCTCGCGCAATTGCTGCTGGTCGGGCTTGTCCTCGCGCGCCCTGCGGGCTTGCCGATCCTGACCGACTGGATCGCGCCGCTGGCGCTTGCGACCGCCGCGATCACCGTGCTCAGCGGCGTAGATTACGTGGTGCGCTACAGCAGGCGCGCCTGGGCACGACGGGAGCGCAAGCCATGACAACCTCTGATTCCCGCCGCTGGCAGTGGCTGGCCGTGGCCCTGCTTGTCGGCCTGCTGGTCTGGCGCCTGTCGCCCATCCTCACGCCGTTCGTGATCTCGGCCCTGTTCGGCTGGCTCGGCGATCCGCTGGTGGACCGGCTTGAGGCGCGCGGTTACAAGCGGCACAACGCGGTGTTGATGGTCTTCGCCGTGATGCTTGTGGCACTGACCCTGGTATCGCTGGTGCTGGTGCCCTTGCTCTGGAGCCAGTTGCAGAAACTGATCGACTGGCTGCCGCTATTGGTAGCCTGGACGACCAGCGTGGCGATCCCCTGGATCCAGCTGAAGTTCAAGGTCGACCTGTCGCACTACGTCGACCCCGAATACATGTTCACGCTGGTGCAGGAGCACCTGGCGGAAGCCGGTGGCATCGCTGCTGCAGTACTCGGTCGCGTGTCGGAGTCGGGCCTGGCGCTGTTCGGCATGCTGGCCAGCATCGCCCTGATACCGGTGCTGAGTTTCTATTTCCTGCGCGACTGGGACGTGATGGTTCGGCGCATCCGCGAGCTGGTGCCGCGGCCGATGCTGCCGACGGTGGACCGGCTCGGTGCCGAGTCCAATGCGGTGCTCGGGGGATTCCTGCGCGGGCAGTTCAGCGTGATGCTGGCGCTGGGTGCGATCTACGCGATCGGCCTGTGGTCGGTCGGCCTCGAGCTTGGCCTGCTGATTGGATTCGTGTCGGGGCTGGTGGCGTTCGTGCCCTACCTTGGATTTGTGGTGGGCATCAGCGCCGCAGTGGTCGCATCGCTGGTCCAGTACGGCGACCTGGTGCATTTGCTGCTGGTGTTTGCGGTGTTCGGCATCGGCCAGATGCTGGAAAGCTTTTTGCTCACGCCGTGGCTGGTCGGCGACAAGATCGGCCTGCATCCGGTGGCGGTGATATTCGCGATCATGGCCGGGGGGCAGTTGTTCGGCTTCCTCGGTGTGCTGCTGGCGTTGCCGGTGGCGGCGATCGGAATGGTGCTGCTGCGCCATGTGCATCAGCGCTATACCGGCAGCGTGCTGTACGGTGCGCGCGGCGGGCCGGTCGGCATCGACCTGGGCTTGCCTGATCCGGGCATAATCGTCGTCGATGATGCCGATGCGCCCCCGTCGTCCATCCCGCCCGTTCCGCCCGTCACGCCGCCGTGATCGGGCAATTGCCCTTGTCGCTCGGGTTCCCACCCGAGCAGCGCTTCGACGCCTTTCACGGCCAGGCGCCGTTGCGCGCACTGGTCGAGTCAGTCGCGCGAGGCGAGGATGCGCATTGGCTTTACCTCGCCGGGCCAACGGGCAGCGGCAAGACGCACTTGCTGCTGGCGGCCTGCGCGCTGGCGCGTGAGTCAGGGCAATCCGCCATCTTCCTGCCGCTGGCGACCGCGGCCGGGCGCCTGGCCGATGCACTGCAAGGCGTGATGGATGCGCCGGCGCTGGTCTGCCTGGATGGCCTGGAAGCGATCGCCGGGCACGCCGACGACGAGGTTGCCTTGTTCCATGCGCACAACGCGGCGCGTCAGTCGGGCGCGCGCCTGGTCTATGCGGCCAACGCGATGCCATCGGCGTTGCCGTTCGGTCTGCCTGACCTGGTTTCGCGCCTGGAGCATTGCACGCGCCTGGCGATCGAGCCGCTCGACGAAGCGGGGCGTCGCGACGTGCTTCGCGCGCGCGCATTGCGTCGTGGTCTGGAGCTCGATGATGCGGTGCTCGACTTCATGTTCCGGCGCGTTGGCCGCGACCTTGGCACGTTGACTACCTTGTTCGACCGACTCGATCGCGAAAGCCTGGCGGCGCAGCGGCGCATCACCGTGCCCTTCCTGTGGGAGCGGCTTTAGCCGCGATTGATGGATATCGCGGCTGAAGCCGCTCCCACAACAATCGCGGCTAAAGCCGCTCCCACAGGGCGCGATCCAGCGTGGCCAAGCGCGCTGGCGTGCCGACGTCGGTCCAGCGACCGGCATGGCGCTGGCCGCTGATCCGGCCCCCGCGCGCCGCGGCATAGAGCAGCGGCGCCAACTTGAAGCGCGGCGGATCCAGTTCACTGCCTGCACTATCGCCGAGCACATCGCGCCAGCCCTGCAGGATCTCGGGCCGGTACATGCCGACGCCGGAATAGGTCAGTCGCGGCGCGCCGTCTTCGTGCACCAGGCTATCGGGCGAGAGGTGGAAGTCGCCGCGCGCATGCTGCGCCGGATTGTCAACCAGCACCAGGTGCGCGAGTCCGGTCGGCGCGCGCGGCAGGCAGGAAAAATCGATATCGGTCCAGATATCGCCATTGATCGCCAGGAAAGGTTCGGCGCCCAGCAACGGCAGCGCATGCAACATGCCGCCACCAGTCTCCAGCGGCTCGGGCCCTTCGTGCGAATAGTGCAGGCGCAGGCCCCAGGTGCTGCCATCGCCAAGGGTCGGCGCGAACTGGTCGGCAAGCCAGGAAATATTCAGCACCACGTCCTGCACGCCCAATGCCGCCAGTCGCTCGAGATGCCATGCCACCAGCGGCTTTCCGCCAGCGACCAGCAGCGGCTTGGGCGTGGTTTCGGTGAGCGGGCGCATGCGCTCGCCCTTGCCGGCCGCAAAGATCAGCGCGCGTGGTGCGTTCATGCGCTCGGCAAGCTGATGTCGCGGCCGCGCATCGCGGTCTCCACCAGGGCAACCAGTGGCGCGATTTCAGCATAGCGCTGGCCGACATCACGCACGTATTTCCACACCAGCGGCAGGTCCTGCAGGTAACCGGCCTTGCCGTCGCGATACCAGAGGCGACAGAAGATGCCGAGCACCTTGATGTGGCGCTGCAGCCCCATCAGGTCGAAGCCGCGGCGGAACGTGGCCGCGTCCACGCGGGTCAGGCCGGCGCTGACCAATTGCTGGCGATACTGTTCGGCCAAGCCAAGCACCTGCGCTTCGGGCCATTCGATGTAGCAGTCGCGCAGCAACGACACCAGGTCGTAGGTGATCGGGCCGCGCACCGCATCCTGGAAGTCGAGGATGCCCGGGCCGCCGGTTTCGGCCAGCAGCAGGTTGCGCGAGTGGAAGTCGCGATGCACGAAAACCTGCTCCTGTCGCAGCGCGCTTTCCGCCAAGGTGCGGAACGCAACTTCGACCACGTCCCACTGCCCGCAGTCGGACGCGAAGCCGAGGTGGCGCTCGAGGAACCAGGTCGGCATCAACTCCATTTCCGCGACCAGGCGCCCCTCGTCGTACGGCGGCAAGTCGGACGCATCGACCGTGGTCTGCATGCGCAGCAGGGCGCGCATCGCGTCGTCGTACAACGGGCTCGCGCTATCGGCATTGAGCGCCGGCAGGTACAGGGCATCGCCGAGGTCGGACATCAGGATAAAGCCGTGTTCGGCATCGCTGGCCAGCACGCGTGGCGCCAGCAGTCCCGCACCGACCAACCGCGCGGCGATATCCAGCCAGGGCCCGAGGTCTTCGCGGTCGGGCGGCGCGTCCATCAGGATGTGCGTGTCGCCGTGGGAGCGGGCGCGCCAGTAGCTGCGGAAGCTGGCGTCGGCGGAGGCGCGCTCCAGGGTGGCGCTGCGATCGCCCAGCGCGGCGCGGGTCCAATCCAGGCGGGCCTGCTCGCGCGAAGTCGTTTCCATGGCAAATCCTGTCAGGGGAGCCCCGATTATCCCCGGCCCGGGGCCTTCGTGACAAAATGCGCACTGGATTTGACCTAGCGTGGCGCAATGACCGAACTGATCCCCGTCATCCTCTCCGGTGGTTCCGGCACGCGGCTGTGGCCGTTGTCCCGGGAATCGCACCCCAAGCAGTTCCTGCCCCTGCTGGGTGATCGCTCCCTGCTGCAGATGACCTGGCTGCGCCTGCGCGGCCTGCCCGGCATGTCGCCGCCGCTGGTGGTGGCGAACGAGGAGCATCGCTTCCTGGTGGCCGAGCAACTGCGCCTGGTCGAAGCCACGCCCTCGGCGCTGGTGCTCGAGCCGGTGGGCCGCAACACCGCGCCGGCCATCGCCGTGGCAGCCATGCGGGCGATGGCCGACGGCGGCGACCCGGTGCTGCTGGTGCTGCCATCCGACCACGTGATCGCCGATGAGCCGGGATTCCGCGCCGCGGTGCTGCAGGCACTGCCTGCCGCCGAGGCCGGCGAACTGGTGACCTTCGGCATCGTACCCACCGCGCCGGAAACCGGCTATGGCTACATCAAGGCAGCGGCGGGCGAGGGCGTGCGCCCGGTGCTGGAGTTCGTCGAGAAGCCGGACGCACAGACCGCGCAGGGCTACCTGGCCAGCGGGGATTATTTCTGGAACAGCGGCATGTTCGCCTTCCGCGCTTCGCGCTACCTCGAGGAACTGCAGCGCACCCGTCCTGCGATGGTGGCCGCCGCGCGCGAATCGCTCGACAAGGCCACGCGCGATGCTGATTTCCTGCGCCTGGACAAGGACGCGTTCGCCGCCTGTCCTTCGGACTCGATCGACTATGCGGTGATGGAAAGCACCGATCGCGCCGCCGTGCTGCCGATCAATGTGGGTTGGAACGACGTCGGTTCCTGGTCTGCGCTGTGGTCGGTCGTCGATCAGGATGGTGATGGCAATGCGCACCGCGGCGATGTCGTTGCGCGCGATTGCCGCAATACGCTGGCGATCGGCGACAAGCGCCTGATCGCGCTGATCGGGCTCGATGACGTGGTCGTGGTGGACACCGACGACGCCGTGCTGGTGGCGCACCGCGACCGCGTGCAGGAGGTCAAGGACGTAGTCGCGACGCTCAAACGCGACAAGCGCACCCAGGCCACCTGGCACCGCAAGGTCTATCGGCCCTGGGGCAGCTACGACGGCATCGACAGCGGCGAGCGCTTCCAGGTCAAGCGGATCATCGTCAAGCCCGGCGCAAGCCTGAGCCTGCAGATGCACCACCATCGGGCCGAGCACTGGATCGTGGTCAAGGGCACGGCCCGCGTCACCTGCGGCGAGAAGGTATTCCTGCTGGCCGAGAACGAGAGCACGTATATCCCGCTGGGCAGCAAGCATCGCCTGGAAAATCCGGGCAAGCAGCCGCTGGAGCTGATCGAAGTGCAGTCCGGCAGTTACCTGGGCGAGGACGATATCGTCCGCTTCGAAGACGTGTACGGCCGATGACGCAAGCGCTGTCCCACCTCGATCGACTGGAAGCAGAAAGCCTGCATATCCTGCGCGAGGTGGCGGCGCAGTTCCGCAATCCGGTCATGCTCTATTCGATCGGCAAGGACAGCACGGTCCTGCTGCACCTGTTGCGCAAGGCCTTCGCGCCGGCGTCGCCGCCGATCCCGCTGCTGCACATTGACACCACGTGGAAGTTCCGCGAAATGATCGCGTTCCGCGACCAGATCGCGCGCCAGGGTGACATCGAGCTGCGGGTGCACATCAACCAGGACGGGCTGCGCGATGGCGTCGGTCCGTTCACCCACGGCGCCAACGTCCACACCGACGTGATGAAGACGCAAGCGCTGCGCCAGGCGCTCGATGCCGGCGGCTACGATGCGGCCATCGGTGGCGCCCGCCGCGACGAGGAAAAGTCGCGTGCCAAGGAGCGCGTGTTTTCCTTCCGTAACGCCGCCCATCGCTGGGATCCGAAGCAGCAGCGGCCCGAGTTGTGGAACCTGTACAACACCCGCATCCATCCGGGCGAGAGCGTGCGCGTCTTCCCGATGTCCAACTGGACCGAGCTGGACGTATGGCTGTACATCTACCGTGAAAAGATCGAGGTCGTTCCGTTGTACTTTGCCGCGCCGCGCCCGGTGGTCGAGCGCGATGGCGGCCTGCTGATGGTGGACGACGCGCGCCTGCCCCTGCTGCCCGGCGAGACGCCTGTGCTGCGCACGGTGCGCTTCCGCACGCTTGGCTGCTATCCGCTGACCGGCGCCTTCGAGTCCGACGCCGACAGCCTGGAAAAGATCATTGCCGAGATGCTGGTGGCAAGGAGCTCCGAGCGCGAGGGCCGGATGATCGACCACGATCCGTCCGCATCGATGGAAAAGAAGAAGCAGGAGGGCTATTTCTGATGTCCACTGTGCCCGACATCGGCAGCTTCCTGCGCGGCTACGAAGCGCGGCCGCGACTGCGCTTCATCACCTGCGGCAGCGTGGATGACGGCAAGAGCACCTTGATCGGGCGGCTGCTGTTTGAAAGCCGCAACCTGTTCGACGACCAGCTCGCCGCGCTCGAACGCGACAGTCGCCGCCACGGCACGCAGGGCGCCGAGCCCGACTACGCGCTGCTGCTCGACGGCCTGGATGCGGAGCGCGAGCAGGGCATCACCATCGACGTTGCGTATCGTTACTTCAGCACCGAGGCGCGCAGCTATATCGTTGCCGACTGCCCTGGCCACGAGCAATACACGCGCAACATGGCCACCGGTGCTTCGACCGCTGACCTGGCGGTGGTGCTGGTGGACGCGCGCAAGGGCGTGCTCACCCAGACCCGCCGGCACAGCTGGATCGCCGCGCTGTTCGGCATCCGCCACGTGGTGCTGGCAGTGAACAAGATGGACCTGGTGGATTATTCCGACGCGGTGTTCGAGACGATCGTCGCCGACTACCACGCGCTGGCGAAACGGATCGGTATTGCGTCGGTCACTGTCATCCCGGTGTCGGGGTTGCGCGGTGACAATGTTGCCAGCCGTTCGCAGGCGATGCCCTGGTACCAGGGTCCGTCGCTGCTTGAATTCCTCGACAGCGTGGATCTGGCGTCATTCGGCGCTGACCCCGCCGATCGTCCGTTTCGGATGCCGGTGCAGTGGGTCTGCCGACCGTCGCAGGATTTTCGCGGCTTTGCCGGACTGGTGGCCTCGGGCCGCGTGCAGGTAGGCGATGCCGTGATCAGTGCCAGTTCCGGTCGCGGCTCGCGGGTGACTTCGCTGCAGATTGGCGAGCGCATGGTCGAGTCGGCGCGCGAAGGGCAATCGATCCTGCTTACGCTGGCCGATGAAATCGACCTGAGTCGCGGCGACCTGCTCGCTGCCGCGGGCGCACCGCCACCGGTCTCCGACCAATTCGGTGCGCAGTTGTTGTGGATGGGTGATGCACCGCTGCTCCCGGGCCGTCCGTATTTGCTGAAACTCGGTGCACGCACGGTCTCTGCGCAGGTCACCGAGATCAAGCACCGCACCGACGTCAACACCCAGGACCACATCGCCGCCAAGCGCCTGCTGCTCAACGAAGTCGGCGCGGTCAACCTGAGCCTGGACCAGCCGATCGGATACGAAACGCACGATGACAATCGCGCCCTCGGCAGCTTCATCCTGATCGACCGCCAGAGCCTGGCGACGGTCGCCTGCGGCACGCTGGACTTTGCCCTGCGCCGCGCCGCCAACGTGCACTGGCAGGCGCTGGACGTGGACCAGTCGGCGCGCGCCGCGCTGAAGGGACAGGCGCCACGCTGCCTCTGGTTCACCGGCCTGTCCGGTTCGGGCAAGTCCACCATCGCCAACCTGGTCGAAAAGCGCCTGGTCGCCGGTGGACACCACACCTATCTGCTTGATGGCGACAACGTCCGCCATGGCCTGAATCGTGACCTCGGCTTCAGTGATGAAGACCGGGTCGAAAACATCCGCCGCGTCGCGGAAGTGGCGCGCCTGATGGTGGACGCCGGATTGATCGTGCTGGTCTCGTTCATCTCGCCATTCCGCAATGAACGGCGGATGGCGCGCGAGCTGTTCGCCGCGGGCGAATTCCTCGAAGTGTTCGTGGATACGCCGCTCGCGGTGTGCGAATCACGCGACGTGAAGGGGCTGTATTCCAAGGCGCGCGCCGGCGAATTGCCGAACTTCACCGGTATTGATTCGCCCTACGAAGCGCCCGAGCACGCGGACATGGTGCTGGACACCCAATCGGTGTCGGCCGATCGCCTGGCCGAACAGGTGGCAGCGCGCGTACTGGAGTAGCGAGCGTCCTGAACAAGAGTACGCGCGCTCAGCAACAGCCGCGCTCAGCAACAGCCGCGCTCAGCAACAGCCGCGCTCAGCAACAGCCGCGCTCAGCAACAGCCGCGCTCAGCAACAGCCGTGGTCGCCGAATTCCGTATTGCCGGCAGCCACGCCGACACCACGTGTCAGGCCTTTTTCACCGGCCTGGAAATGCTCGGAGATGACCCGGGCAACGACCTTGGTGACGCGCTTGCCGGTCGGGATGTGCAGGAACTCGTTCGGGCCATGCGCATTGGAATGCGGGCCGAGCACGCCGGTGATCATGAATTGCGCGCCCGGGAATTTTTCCCCGAGCATGCCCATGAACGGAATGGTTCCGCCCTCGCCGAGATACATCGCCGGGGCTCCGAAGAATTCCTGGCTGGCATGGTTGATCGCGTGTTCCAGCCACGGCGCCAGGGTCGGCGCATTCCATCCGGCTGAACTCTTTTCCACTTCGAATTCGACCACCGCGCCATACGGCGGATCAGCCGTGAGCAATTCCCGCAGGCGCTCGCTGGCGGCACGCGGATCGAGCGTCGGCGGCAGGCGCAGGCTCAGCTTGACCGCCGTGCTCGGACGCAACACGTTGCCCGCGCTGGTCAGGGCTGGCAAGCCATCCGCGCCGGTGATCGACAGCATCGGCCGCCAGGTGCGGTTGAGCACCATCTCGGTCAGGTCGCTGGTCATCGGGCGCATGCCCGGCAGGAACGGGAATTTGTCGAAGACGTCGTCGCCGAGTACCTCGGCGGCGCGTTGCGCCTGCAGGAGACGTTGCTCGGGGATATCGACGTGCAATTCGTCCACCACGATGCGACCGGTCGCCTCATCCTCGAGACGGGACAGCAGATGGCGCAAGACGCGGAAGCTGGATGGCACGATGCCCGAGGCATCGCCCGAGTGCACGCCTTCGGTCAACACCTTCACGCGCAGGTTGCCGCCGGCCAGGCCGCGCAACGAGGTCGTGCACCACAGCTGGTCGTAATTGGCGCAACCAGAATCCAGGCAGACCACGAGCGAGGGCTTGCCGATCCGGTCAGCGAGGTAGTCCACGTAGGCGGGCAGGTCATAGCTGCCGGATTCTTCGCAGGCCTCGATCAGCACCACGCAGCGCGCGTGCGGCAAGTCCTGATCCTGCAGCGCGCGGATGGCGGTGAGCGAACCGAAGATCGCGTAGCCATCATCGGCGCCGCCGCGGCCATAAAGCTTGCCGTCCTTGAGCACGGGCTTCCACGGGCCCAGGTCATCGGCCCAGCCGGTCATTTCCGGCTGCTTGTCCAGGTGGCCGTACAACAGCACGCAATCGCTGCCCTGGCCCTCTACCTCGATGAAGATCAATGGCGTGCGGCCGGCGAGCCGGACCACTTCCACGGTCATGCCCTTGATCGGCTGCTTGCGCGCCCAGTCGGCCAGCAGGTCGGTGGCGGCGTCCATGTAGCCGTTTGCCTGCCAGTCGGCATCGAACATCGGCGACTTGTTGGGGATCCGGATGTATTCGACCAGGCGCGGGACGATGTCGCCGTCCCAGGCTTCGTCGACAAGGCGGTCGGTGCGTTGGGTATCCATCAATTCAGTGAATTTCCTTCGGTATGCCGACGATTCTAGCCGAGGGCGTAAGAAAAGGCTGACTGCAGGGCAAGCCTGCACCCTAGGTCGCAATTCGCCGGACGCTGATGTCCCCACCCGGATGCCGCGCAGACACTGGCTGCACCGGGCGCTTACCGCCCCGGACCCACCGTCTGGAGAAGCTGAATGAAGACTTTTCGCCTGTTGCTGCGTGCCGCCCTCCTGGCGGTGCTGTTGAGTGGCCCCGCCTTGGCCGGCGGTGAGCACGTGAACATCAATACCGCCGATGCGGCCACCCTGGATCGCGTCCTGGATGGCGTCGGGCCGGCCAAGGCCGAGGCCATCATCCAGTACCGCAAGGCGAACGGTGCGTTCCGCAGCGCCGAGCAGCTCGCGGCGGTCAAGGGCATTGGCCTTGCCACGGTCGAGCGCAACCGCGATCGCATCGTCGTCACGGGTGCCGCGTCGGCCGCGCAGCCGGGTGCGGCCAAACCGTTGGCCAAGCCGTTGGCCAAGCCCATCGCCCGTCCGGTGGCGAAGGCCGCTGCCAGTCGCTAGTCGGCAAGGGATGGCGGCGCGCGCCAATGCGCGGCGCCATCCTGCCCCCCATTCCGGAGCTCGCCATGCAAACACGAACTGCGATCCAATCGGACGACGCGCGGCATGCTGCTTCCCGTTCGCCGGATTGCGCGCCGCCCGGGCAGTTGCCCGGCGCCGCCGACATGACTGCGCATTTCATTACCGTCGCCAGCCTGTTCCGGCGACCGCTTTTCCTCGACGCAGAGGCGGCGCGCGCGGTCTCGCGCTGCCAGCCCGATCCCGCCATCTGGGGGCGCGCCGGATGCCTGGCCTGGGTGCTGATGCCCGACCGCTGGCACGGCCTGGTGCTGGCGCCATCCGATGAGTCGCTCGATGCACTGGTGCGGCGTTTCAAGGCGATCACCGCGCGCGCCGTCGAGCCGCGATTCCGCATCAACGGCTGGTTGTGGGGGCGTGGCTACAACCAGCGCGTCCTCGAGCGCCATGAGGACAGGCTCGCGGTGGCGCGACACCTGGTGTCGAATCCGGTCCGGGCGGGCCTGGCCAAATCGGTGGGCGCCTGGCCGTACTGGGACGCCATCTGGCTTGGCGCCGGCGTGCCGCGCGACGCGCGGGGCTGAGGCGTGCAGGCCCGGCTTGCTGCGTCGTCATCGTCGCGCCGACAATGGTGGGGTGAACGTCACGCTCATCCCGGCCAACGAATATCGGCGCGAACGCTGGAAGAATGGCCTCGGCTGGACGCGAGAAATCGTCCGCTGGCCCGCCGGTTTGGAGCAGTGGGACTGGCGGGTCTCGATCGCGGACATCGACCACGATGCCGAGTTCTCGGCGTTTCCCGGCGTCGAGCGCGAGTTGGTCCTGCTCGCCGGCGAGGGCATGCGCCTGCATATCGAGGATTCGGAGCCGGTCGTGCTCGCACCGCCGTATGGTCGCATCCGTTTCGACGGCGCGCGCGCCGCACGCGCCGAGCTGCTCAGTGGCCCCACCACCGACTACAACCTGATGTGGCGTTCGGCCCGCGTCGAGGCCAGCCTGCTGCACCGGCCGCTGGTCGGCCCGATGCTGTTCTTCGCCGAGCCTGGCGTGCAGTGGTTGCTCACGTTGCTCGGTGGGCGCGCGCTGGTGAAGGATCAGTTTCTGCCGCTGCACATGGAGCAGGGCGACTCGCTGCTGATCGGCGAGCGCGAACAGGGACGAATAATCATCGAGGGTGGCGGCGAAGTGTTGCTCGCCCGCATCCGCCGTATCGAGTCATCGGGAGGTCCGCCGCTGCCGGACCTCGGCGCTGCGCCGCTGGACGGCGGAATCGAACAAGCCTAGGCCTTCTAATCCCGGTCCGGTCATTCCCGGCCCGCTCAATCCCTGTCGTCGCGGGTCCAGACTGCATCGTCGGCGACCTGCACCGGGAACACCACCGTCGGCATGTAGGCGGGCGGGGCCGTCGCGGCACCGGTGCGCAGGTCGAAACGCGCGCCGTGGCGCAGGCACTCGACTTCGTATCCATGCACCGGGCCGCCGGCGAGTTCACCGCCGTCGTGGGTGCAAACGTCCTCGATTGCGTAGTACTGCCCGTCCACGTTGAACACGGCAATTGCGGTGTCGCCGTCGTACGCCACCTGGAATTCACCGGGCAGCAGGTCCTTGCGCGCGCACACCCGGATCCAGCCATTCATGGTGCATCTCCGAAGATTTTTTCCAGTACCTCGAAGCGCAGGTCGTCGCGCAAAGGCAGGCCAAAGCGGGCGTCGCCGTAGGGGAAGGGCTTGGTGATGCCGGTGCGCCGATAGCCGCGGCGTTCGTAGTAGGCGATCAATGCCTCGCGGATATCGATCACGGTCATGCGCATCCCGGGGCAGTTCCATTCCTCGCGCACCAGGCGCTCGGCCTGGGCCAGCACCTGCGAGCCGGTGCCGCCGCCCTGGCGCAGTGGATCGACGGAAAACATGCCGAAATAGCCGGTCCCTTCTTCGACTGCAACGTGGGCGCAGGCCAGCAGCGAGCCATCGCGCTCGACCAGCAGGATGCGGCTCATCGGACGATCGAGCAGGGGTGCGATATCGGTCAGGCTGGTGCGTTGCCCGCCGAGAAAGTCTGCCTCTGTGGTCCAGCCCGCGCGGCTTGCCTCGCCGCGGTAGGCCGACTCGACCAGCGCCACCACGGCGGGCAGGTCGGCTTGCGTGGCGGCGCGAAACTGCAGCTGCGTGGCCGCGGCCGCGGCCGCGGCATCTGCCGGCGCAGCAGCGGAGGTATCGACTGCGGCTGTGGCGAGCGTGTGGTTCATGCGTCCGGCGTCCTGGTGGATTCAGCCCAGCAGCTTGCGCACCTTGTGCAGCGCGGCCACCAGGTGATCAATGTCGTCGAAGTCGTTGTAGAACGCCAGCGATGCCCGGCAGGTGGCGCTGGCGCCCAGTGCCGCCATCAGTGGATGCGCGCAGTGCTGGCCGGAGCGCACGGCCACGCCCTCGAGGTCGAGCAGGGTTGCCAGGTCGTGGGCATGCGCGCCTGCGACCTCGAAGGAAATCACTGCTGCCTTCTCGCGCGCGGTGCCGATGATGCGCAGGCCATCGATGGCTTCGAGTGCGCGCGTTGCATAGGCCAACAACTCCTGCTCGCGGGCTTCGATGCGGTCCATGCCGATCGCTTTCAGGTAATCCACGGCGGCGCCAAGGCCGACGACGCCGGCAATGTTCGGCGTGCCGGCCTCGAACTTGTGCGGCGGCGCGGCGAAGGTGCTGCCTTCGAAACGGACTTCGCTGATCATCTCGCCGCCACCCAGGAAGGGCGGCATCGATTCCAGGTGCTCGCGCCGCGCCCAGAGCGCGCCGGTGCCGGTGGGGCCAAGCATCTTGTGCCCGGTAAAGGCGTAGAAATCGCAGCCGATCGCGCTGATGTCGACCGGCCGATGCGGAACCGCCTGCGAGCCATCAACGACCGTGATGATGCCGCGCCGCCGTGCCTCGCGGCAGATCTCGGCGACCGGATTGACCGTGCCCAGGACATTGGAGACATGGGTAATGCCGAGCAAGCGGACGTCGGGTGTCATCGCGCGCCACAGCGCATCGAGGTCCAGTTCGCCGGTCGGCGTGAGCTCAGCTACGGCGATGCGTGCACCATTGCGCCCGGCGGCGAGCTGCCAGGGTACGATATTGGCGTGGTGTTCCATGCGGCTGAGCAGGATCGTGTCGCCGGCGCCCAGTTTGGGCAGCGCCCAGCTGTAGGCGACCAGGTTCAGGGCCTGCGTCGTGCCCGACGTAAGCACGAGATCGTCCGGCCGCACATTGACGAAGGCGGCCAGCCGCTTGCGCGCCGATTCGTAGGCGTCGGTCGCTTCCATGCCGAGTGTGTGCACGGCACGCGACACGTTGGCGTTGTAGTTGCGATAGAACCCATCCACGGCGTCGATCACGGCCGCGGGTTTCTGCGATGTGTTGGCCGAATCCAGGTACACCAACGGCTTGCCATTCACCTCGCGCGCCAACACCGGGAAATCGGCGCGGATCGCGCGCCAGTCCGGCGCCGATTGCTGCGCCGTCACGGCCGCGAACTCTCCGCTCGCGATGCCAGCCCCCCGCTCACGATGCGATTGTCCACTCACGCTGCGAACTCCCCGACCTCGAGCAGCCGCGCTTCCAGGCGCGGCGACAGCAGCGCAACCAGATCGGCGTCAGCAATCACCGACAGTGCCTCGCGGCAGAATGCCAGCGTCAGCAGGGTGCGGGCCTCGGTATAAGGCAGGCCACGGCTGCGCAGGTAGAACAGGGCGGTGGGATCAAGCTGTCCCACTGTCGCGCCATGCGCCGCCTTCACTTCATCGGCGTCGATCTGCAGCACGGGTTGGGTATCCACCTCGGCCTGGTCGGACAGCAGCAGGTTCTTGTTCGACAACGCCGCTTCCGAACCATCCGCGCCCGCGAAGATATGGATGCCGCCATGGAAGGCGAGCCGTCCGCGATCTGCCGCCAGCCCACGCCAGAGCAGGTCACTGCGGGTATCGCGTGCGACGTGGCGGACATCGAGCTGGGTATCGAGATGGCGTCGCCCGGAGGCGAGCAGCGCGCCACCGCTTTCCACCGACGAACCGGCGCCAAGCAGCGACACGGTCAAATCGTGGCGGCACAGACCTGCGCCCAGCTCCAGGTCGATGCGGCGAAGGGCAGCATCGGCATCGAGCAGGGCGTGGGTGCGTTCAACCAGCGTGGCGCCGGCATCCTCGTCCTGGATCCGTGCATGGACGAGTTTCGCACCGACGCCCAGGCGCAGCGCGACATGCTGGTTGGCGAAGTGGCGATGCGCGCCGCCGGCAAGATGATGCTCGACCACGGCGAGGCGGGCGCCGTCGCCAAGGTCAATTCGATGGCGCAGATGGAAGGCGATGTCGCGCTCGGCCGGCGCACCGACAAACACCAGGTGCACGGGCTCCTGCACATGGATACCGTCGGCGACTTTGAGAATCGCGCCGTCGCGCGACAGTCCGGCATTGAGGTCATCGAAGCTGTCGCGGCCGGATGCATTGGCGCTATCGCCAGCGGTCGGTGTGTCTTGTGCGGCGTCGGCCTGGCGCGACCAGGCCAGGCCCTCGGGCAGGTCGCGCAGGTCGGACAGGGCCGCGTCGAAGCGCCCGTTGACGAACACCATGCGCGGCATCGGGATGTCGGCGAGCAGCGCCGGATGCAGGCTGGGCGTTGCGGCAGTGGCGACGAAGCGGCGCGCGGACAGGGCGCGCAGCGAAGTGTACTTCCAGCGCTCGGCGCGTTGCGTCGGCAGACCATTGTGTAATGCGCGATCGAGGGCCTCGCGCTGGCGCGCCTGCGCGCCGGCCTCGTTCGAAGCCGCAGCCGAAACCGCAGCCGAAGCCGAAGCCGAAGCCGCAGCCGTTGCGGTCGCCTCAGCCGTTGTGGCGGCCGGAAAGTCGCGCAGCGATTCGAGCAGCGGGCTAAGGGCCTGGCTCACGGCGCGACCCGCTCCTTGATCCAGGCATAGCCATGCGCTTCAAGCTCGAGCGCCAGCTCCGGGCCACCGCTCTCGACGATCCGGCCATCCGCCAAAACGTGCACATGGTCCGGGCGGATGTAGTCGAGCAGGCGCTGGTAGTGGGTGATGACCACCATCGCGCGATCCGGCGAACGCATCAGGTTGACGCCCTCGGCGACCAGCTTCAACGCATCGATGTCCAGGCCGGAATCGGTTTCGTCCAGGATCGCCAGGCTCGGCTCGAGCAGGGCCATCTGGAAAATCTCGTTGCGCTTTTTCTCGCCGCCGGAGAAGCCTTCGTTCACCGCGCGATGCAGGAGGTCGTCGCGCATGTGCAGCACCGCCATCTTCTCGCGCACCAGCTTGAGGAACTGCATCGAATCGAGCTCGACTTCGCCACGCGCGCGGCGCTGTGCATTGAGTGCGGCGCGCAGGAAGTAGGTGTTGTTCACGCCCGGGATTTCCACCGGGTACTGGAAGGCCAGAAAGATACCGGCGGCGGCGCGTTCTTCCGGCGCGAGCTCGAGCAGGTCGCGGTTCTTGAAGCGCACCGTGCCGCCGGTGACTTCGTAGCCTTCGCGCCCTGCCAGCACATTGCCCAGCGTGGATTTTCCGGCGCCGTTGGGACCCATGATGGCGCACACCTCACCGGCGGCGACGTGGAGAGTCAGTCCGCGCAGGATGTCCTTGCCGGCGACGCGCACCTGCAGGTTGTCGATCTCTAGCATCAGTCAGCCGGGGGCGTGCGCGGCACGCAGTTGGGTCGGGGAGGGAAGGCGGCGCAGCACCACGTAGGTGAAAGCCTGGGTCGTTCCGGTGGGCGTGGCGTGCAGCTCGCGTGCATCGGCGAGTCGTTCGAAGCCGGCAGCGGCGAGGCCGGCACCGGCGAAGCCGGCACCGAAGCGCGCGGCCAGCGCGGCGGCGTCGTAGCGCTGCACGGGCAAACCGCTGCAGGATTCCGGGCCGTCGTTGGCAAAGGTGGCGACGATGGCGATGCCACCGGGACGCAGGCTGCGCTCGACGAGCGCGACATACGCGTCCTGCTCGCTGTCGTCGACCAGGAAATGGAACACTGCGCGATCGTGCCAAAGACCGAATCGCGCCACCGGCAAGTCGGCGCCGAGGATGTCGGATTCGATCCAGTGCACGCTGGCTGCGATGTCCGCGCCACGCGCCGCGGCGATCCGGTCGCGCGACTGGGCGAGCGCATCGGCGCTGACGTCGAGCACGGAAATATCGCAGTAGTTCCGCGCGAGCAGGTCGTCGACGAGGGTCGAGCGGCCGCCGCCGACATCCAGTACCGGCGCCGCGCGATCGCCGGCAAACTCGGTGATCAGGCGCAGGGATTCATCCAGGTGCGGCCGGTACCAACTCGTCTGTGCCTCAGCCCTGGACCGATACAGGTCTCGCCAATGCTGGCCATGCGCGGTCATCATCCGACTGCACCTTCGAGGCTGACTTCGAGCAGCTTCTTGGCCTCGACCGCAAACTCCATCGGCAACTCGCGGAACACCTGCTTGCAGAAGCCATCGACGATCATGGACACCGCATCTTCCTGCCCAAGGCCGCGCGAACGGCAATAGAACAGCTGCTCGTCGCTGATCTTGGAGGTGGTCGCCTCATGCTCGACAATCGCCGACGGGTGCTTGACCTCGATGTACGGGAAGGTGTGCGCGCCGCACTTCTTGCCGATCAGCAGCGAGTCGCACTGGGTATGGTTGCGCGCGCCGATCGCGGTCTTTTCAATCTTGACCAGGCCGCGATAGGTGTTCTGGCCGCGGCCGGCACTGACGCCCTTCGACACGATCTTGGACTTGGTGCGCGCACCGATGTGGATCATCTTGGTGCCGGTGTCGGCCTGCTGGCGATGGTGGGTCAGCGCCACCGAGTGGAACTCGCCCACCGAGTCATCGCCGCGCAGCACGCAGCTCGGATATTTCCAGGTGATCGCCGAGCCGGTCTCGACCTGGGTCCAGCTGATCTTCGAGCGATCGCCGCGGCACTCGCCGCGCTTGGTGACGAAGTTGTAGATGCCGCCAACGCCGTTCTCGTCGCCGGGGTACCAGTTCTGCACGGTCGAGTACTTGATGTTGGCGTCTTCCAGCGCGACCAATTCCACCACCGCCGCGTGCAACTGGTTCTCGTCGCGCATCGGCGCGGTGCAGCCTTCCAGGTAACTGACTTGGGCGCGCTCGGAACAGATGATCAGGGTGCGTTCGAACTGCCCGGTATCGCGGGCATTGATGCGGAAGTAGGTGCTCAGCTCCATCGGGCAGCGCACACCCGGCGGGATATAGACGAAGCTGCCGTCGGAAAACACCGCCGAGTTGAGCGCCGCAAAGTAGTTGTCACCCGGCGGTACCACGCTACCCAGGTACTGGCGCACCAGCTCCGGGTGCTCGCGCACGGCTTCGGAAAACGAGCTGAAGATGACGCCCTTCTCGGCAAGCTCTTTCTTGAAGGTCGTACCAACCGACACCGAGTCGAACACCGCGTCCACTGCCACGCCCGCCAGGCGCGCACGCTCATGCAGCGGCACGCCGAGCTTCTCGTAAGTTTCCAGCAGCTTCGGATCGACCTCGTCGAGCGAGGCGTACTTGGCCTTGGGCGCCGCGAAGTAGCGGATCGCCTGCAGGTCGATCGGCGCGATCTCCAGCTTGGCCCAATCGGGCATCGTCATGGTCAGCCAATGCCGGTAGGCCTCGAGTCGCCATGCGGTGAGCCACTCCGGCTCGCCCTTGCGCGCGGAAATCCAGCGCACCACGCCTTCGTCCAGGCCGGGCGGCAGGCTGTCGCTTTCGATGTCGGTGACGAAGCCGGCGTCGTAGCTGCGCGCGAGGGCGCGTTCGATTTCGATATTTTCGCTGGCCATATGCCTAGTCCGCCGCCAGTTGCAAAGGGATGCCGCGGCGCGTGGGACGCGCCGGCGGCGCGGGCGCGCGCATCTGCGCCAGGCTGATGGCGCCCAGCGCTTCTGCGACGACCTGGTTGATGTGCCGCCAATTGCCGCGCACGCCGCAATGCGATTCCAACTCGCAGGCGCTGTGCTCGCCCGAGCATTCAGTCACGCCCAAGGGGCCTTCGATGGCCTCGACGATCTCGATCAGGCGGATATCTTCGGCCGGACGCGCCAGGCGATAGCCGCCGTTGCTGCCGCGGAAGCTCTCGACCAGGCCGGCATGCGCCAGCGGCTTGAGCACCTTACTGACGGTTGGCAGCTCCAGCCGCGCGCGCTCAGCCAGGCCGGCAGCGCTCAGCATCGGCTCTGGACCGTCTGCGAGGGCGGTCAGCACGAGGGTGGCGTAGTCGGTGAGTTTGGTGACTCGGAGCATGGGTCGGGGCCAGCGGGATCAATCAGTACCGAAATTGTACTGTATGAGCGCCCAAGGCTCAACTGTGACGTAGTGCGTCAGTTCCTGCGCGTGCGCAGGCAGGGCTGCGATTGCATTTTGCGCGGACATCAAACGGTCATCCTTCGCAACGCGGTCTAGTGCGACAATGGCGCCCCTCTCGCCACCTTCACGCCATGTCCGAGCTCATCGCAACACGCCGATCCGTGATCCATGGCAATGGCGTGTTCGCCGTCGCACCCATCCGCAAGGGCACCCGGCTGGTCCAGTACAAGGGCAAGCTGCGCGCGCACCGCGAGGTTGACCGTATCTATGCCGACGAAGTTGACACCGGCCATACCTTCCTGTTCACGCTGAACGACACCTACGTGATCGACGCCAACGTCGGCGGCAACGAGGCGCGCTGGATCAACCATAGCTGCGATCCGAATTGCGAAGCGGTGCACGACGAAGACGAGGATGGCGACCCGGCACGCGATGGCGTCTTCATCGAGGCCCTGCGCGCGATCAAGCCGGGCGAAGAGCTGACCTACAACTACGGCATCAAACTCGACGAAGCGCATACCGCAAAGCTGAAGAAGCTCTGGGCTTGCCATTGCGGATCGCCGAAGTGCACGGGAACAATGCTGCAGCCGAAGCGCGCAGCGAAGGCGAAGCCTTGAGCGGCGCGCGCTCCCTTGAACCGAAGATCGCCGTCATCGGCCTCGGCTATGTCGGCTTGCCGCTGGCCGTGGAATTTGGCCGGCAGTTCGATACCGTCGGCTTCGACATCCGCGCCGAACGCGTTGATGCGCTGCGCACCGGGCGCGATGCCACGCTGGAAGTCGAGGCGGCTGACCTGGCCTCGGTGCCGCGCTTGCGCTACAGCTCGGATCGCGAGGACCTGTGCAACTGCAACGTTTATATCGTGACCGTGCCCACGCCGATCGACTCGGCCAAGCGGCCGGACCTGGCGCCGCTGGTGCGGGCCAGCGAGACCATCGGCGCCGTGCTCAAGCGCGGTGACCTGGTGGTGTACGAATCCACCGTCTATCCGGGCTGCACCGAGGAAATCTGCGTGCCCATCCTCGAGCGCGCTTCGGGACTGGTGTTCAACCGCGACTTCCACGCCGGCTACAGCCCCGAGCGGATCAATCCGGGCGACAAGCTGCATCGGGTGACCAGCATTCTCAAGGTCACCTCCGGCTCCACGCCGGAGGCCGCGGAAAGGGTCGATGCGCTGTATCGCAGCATCATCACCGCGGGTACGCACAAAGCCAGCAGCATCAAGGTTGCCGAAGCGGCCAAGGTGATCGAGAACACCCAGCGCGATCTCAACATCGCCCTGGTCAACGAACTCGCGCTAATTTTCAACAAGATGGGCATCGACACCCTCGAAGTGCTGCAGGCTGCGGGGACGAAGTGGAATTTCATGCCGTTCCGGCCGGGTCTGGTCGGTGGCCACTGCATCAGCGTGGATCCGTATTACCTCACCCACAAGGCGCAGGAACTTGGCTACCACCCTGAGGTCATCCTCGCCGGCCGGCGCATCAATGACGGCATGGGCGCCTACGTGGCCGACCAGGTCGTGCGCCTGATGGTGCGCAAGGGCATCAATCCGGTCGGCGCGCGGGTCCTGGTGATGGGCCTGGCATTCAAGGAAAACTGCCCCGACCTGCGCAATACCCGCGTGGTGGACATCATCAACGAGCTGAGCGATTACCAGACCGTCGTGGACGTGCACGATCCGTGGGTGGACGCGGGCGAGGCGATGCACGAATACGGCATCGCCACCATCGATGCGCCGCAACCCGGAAGTTACGACGCCATCATCGTCGCCGTGGGCCACCGCCAGTTCGCCGAGCTCGGCGGCACCGGGGTCAGGGCGCTGTGCAAACCGGCATCGGTGGTTTTCGACGTCAAGTACATCCTCCCGCGGGACGCCGTCGACGCCCGCCTCTGATGCAGGAAGACATGAATTGAAGGTCCTGGTCACCGGTACTGCCGGCTTCATCGGCTCCCATGTTGCCATCCGCCTGCTGGAACGTGGCGACGAGGTGGTGGGGCTGGACAACCTGAGTGACTACTACGACGTGAACCTGAAGCGGACGCGGCTGGCGCGCTTCATGGACCACCCGAACTACACCCATGTCACTGCCGACCTGGCTGATCGCGCCGCGGTGGAAGAAGTGTTCGCCATGCAGCGTCCGCAGCGGGTGATCAATCTGGCTGCGCAGGCGGGCGTACGCTACGCGGCGGAGAATCCGCACGTGTATGTCAGCAGCAACATCACCGGCTTCCTGCACGTGCTGGAGGGCTGTCGACACCACGGCGTCGAGCACCTGGTGTTTGCATCGACCAGTTCGGTATATGGCGCGAACACGAAAATGCCGTTCTCCGAAGCCGAGTCCACCGAGCATCCGCTCACCCTGTACGCGGCCAGCAAGAAGGCCAACGAGGTCATGGCACACAGCTATGCGCACCTGTATGGCATTCCCTGCACGGGCCTGCGCTTTTTCACCGTCTATGGCCCGTGGGGCCGCCCGGACATGGCGCTGTTTCTGTTCACCCGGGCGATCCTGGCCGGTGAGCCGATCCGCGTGTTCAACCACGGCAAGCACAAGCGCAGCTTCACCTATGTCGATGACATCGTCGAGGGCGTGATCCGGTCGCTGGACACGGTGCCCGGCAAGGATCCGGACTGGAACGCAATGGCGCCGGATCCCGGCAGCAGCGGCGTGGCGCCGTACCGGATCTACAACATCGGCAATGAACAGACGGTCGAACTGCTTTGCTACATCGAAGTGCTCGAGCAGTGCCTTGGACGCAAGGCAGTGATGGAAATGCTGCCGCTGCAGGCCGGTGACGTTCCCGATACCGAGGCCGACGTCTCGCGCCTGATCAATGCCACCGGCTATCGGCCGGAGGTGTCGGTGGAGCAGGGCGTGGCCAACTTCGTCGAATGGTACCTGCAGTACCACGGCATCCAGCGCAGCAGCTAGCTTGCCGCGAGGCGCTGTTTCCGCTCGCCGGTGTAATACCACCAAGGCCGCACTGGCCCGCCATCCATGAAGCGCACCGCAGCAATAAAGGTGTCGCACACGCATGGATCATGCAACTCGCCAGTGCGCTCGCACAGCTCCCAGTACAGCGCATAGGGATCGCGACCGACCAGTTGCGCGGGTTCGAAGATATCAATCCCGCGCAGGTCATCCGCCACCGACGGCCCGATATTGGGAATGTCCTCAAGCCGCATTGCAGCGGCGGCGGTGCTGGCTTTCGGCGCCATCTCAATCCTCTTCGTGGTGCGGCTTGTACGCATCCACCAGTTGCCGCTGCACAGGCCCGGGCACCGGCTCGTAATGGCTGAACTCCAGATCATAGCGCCCGCGTCCCGCCGTCGCGCCCTTGAGCTCCGCCGCATAGTCGCGCAATTCCGACAGCGGCACCTGTGCCTTCACCAGCACCTCGCCCTCGCGCACCGAATCGGTGCCATTGATCCGCGCACGTTTCGCGGCCAGCCCACCAGTAATGTCGCCCATGTGTGATTCCGGCGCGGTCACTGCCAGGTCCACGATCGGCTCGAGCACCTGCGGCCGCGCCTTGAGGATGGCATCGAGGAAGGCTTTCTTGCCGGCGGCGACGAAGGCGACCTCCTTGGAATCGACCGGGTGGAACTTGCCGTCGTACACCGTCACCCGCACATCCTGCAGCTGGTAGCCGGCAATCGCACCGCCGTGCAACACCTGGCGCACGCCTTTTTCCACCGCTGGCAGGAATTGCCCGGGGATAGTGCCACCCTTCACCGCATCGACGAACTCGAAGCCGGCGCCGCGCTCGAGCGGCTCGATACGCAGGAACACTTCGCCGAACTGGCCGGCGCCACCGGTCTGCTTCTTGTGCCGGTAATGGCCCTCGGCGTGTGCACTGATCGTCTCGCGATAGGCGATGCGCGGTGGACGCGATGCGACGTCCACGCCGTAGCGATCCTTCATCCGCTCGATGATCGTGCGCAGATGCAGCTCGCCCAGGCCGCGCACCACGGTTTCGTTGAGCTCATGGTTGTGCTCGATCACCACGCCGGGGTCTTCCTCGGCCAGCTTGTGCAGGGCAGTGGCCAGCTTCTGTTCCTGTCCGCGCGCCGCGGCTTCGATCGCCAGACCGAACATCGGCTTCGGGAAGGCCAGCGGCTTTAGGTGGATTTTGTCCTCGTCGTGCGAATCGTGCAGCACGGCGTCGAAGTGGATCTCGTCCACCTTGGCCACCGCGGCGATGTCGCCGGCCACGGCCTGGTCGACTTCGACATGGTCCTTGCCATGCAGCTTGAACAGGTGCCCGACCTTGAAGGCGCGCTTGCCGTCGTCCACGAACAACTGGCTGTCCTTGCGCAGGGTGCCCTGGAAAATCCGGAAGATGCTCAGCTTACCGACGAAGGGATCGTTGACGATCTTGAACACGTCCGCGACCACGTGCGCCGTGGGATCAAGACTGAGCGTCAGTGGCTGGGCCGACTCGCCCTCGCCCTTCATGAACAGGGGAGGGTTGCCTTCCAGCGGGCTTGGGAAGAGTTTCTCCGCAAGGTCCAGCAGCTCTTTCACACCGGCGCCGGTACGCGCGGACACAAAACAGATCGGCACCAGGTGTCCTTCGCGCAGGCATTGTTCGAAGGCATCGTGGAGCTCGGATCCGGACAAGCCTGCTTCGCCTTCCTCAAGGTAACGTCCCATCACTGATTCGTTGACTTCGACGACCTGGTCGATGATCCGCTGGTGCGCGGCGGCTACATCTTCTACATCACTCTCGCCGTCGGGCCGGAAGAAACAGTCGACCACCGCCGTGCCTCCCTTCGCGGGCAGGTTGATCGGCAAACACTCGGGACCAAAGGCCGCACGCAGATCGCCGATCAGCGCGGCAAGTTTGCCCGGCTCGGCGTCCATCTTGTTCACCACAATCACGCGGCACAGGTTGCGCGAGCGCGCCGCTTCCATCATTCGCCGCGTGCCGTATTCGATGCCGTTGCCGGCGTTGACCACCACGCACACGGTTTCCACCGCCGAGAACGCCGACAAAGTCGGGCCACGGAAATCGGGAAATCCGGGGGTATCAATCAGGTTGACGTGGATACCGCCATGGTCAGTGGACGCGATGGCGGTATTGAGGGAGTGCTGCCGGGATTTTTCCATCGGATCGAAATCCGACACCGTGCTGCCGCGTTCGATGCTGCCTGCCGCCTGGATTGCGCCGCCGGCATGCAGCAGGGCTTCGAACAATGTGGTCTTGCCGGCGCCTGGGTGGCCTGCGAGGGCCACGTTGCGGATCTGCGCTGTGCTGTAGGACATCACGACCTCTCCTTGGCGGTTCCAGGATCAGGGCGTCATGGTCGGCGGCGCGGAAGCGCGGCCTTCGGCTGCCCAGCGGCTCGGCTGGATGCAACGCGCGTCGGTCATGGCGGACGGCCCGAACGGGCCGGGCATGCCTAGCCTTTCACCGCCGCCGCCCGCGGTCAAGGCGGGCATAATCGAGCGTCCATTACCTGCCAGGAGAACAGCATGGGTTTCAAGCGCTATGCCACCGCGTTTTGGGAGGGCAACCTCAAGTCCGGCCGCGGGGCCATGAGCACCCCGCAAAGCGGGCTGTTTGCCGACCAGAAGTACTCCTACAACACCCGATTTGGCGAGGAAAAGGGCACCAATCCCGAGGAATTGCTGGCCGCTGCCCACGCCGGCTGCTTCAGCATGGCCCTGGGCTTCATCCTCGAGCAGTCCGGCCATCTGGCCACCCGGATCGACACCCGGGCCAATGTCCAGATGGAAACCGATGGCGCCGGACCGACCGTGACCGGGGTGCACCTCGACGTGACGGCGACCGTACCGGGCGTTTCGGCGGAGGAATTTGCCGCGATTGCCGACAATGCCAAGAAAAACTGCGTGATCTCCCGTGCCCTCGGGGTCCCGGTGACCATGACCGCGGCGCTCCAGGCCTGAGTCTGTCGCGAACCTGAACGAGGTCGATAACGCCCCGACCAGTTCAGGCCGGGGTTAGCGGCGGGTGGTTACCTTTGCACTGCGCCAATTCGGCGTCAGGAGTACACCCCCCATGAAACGTATCGCCGCAACTGCACTCGCCCTGGCCCTCACGGCTGCCGCCGGTAGCGCGGCCTTCGCTGCGCAGAATTACTACGGCAGCGATTCTCGCTATGACAACCAGTCTTCGTACCAGCAGTACGACAACCGCTATTCCCGCAACTTCAGCGGTACCGATGTCGCGCAGGTCCTGCGCGCGGTGCCGATGGCCGATCCGTATGCGTCCTATGATCGCCAGGAGTGCTGGAACGAGCGCACCAGTGCGTACGACGACGGCTACTACCGCGATCCGAACGGTCGCCTGTACTACCGCGGCCGCGACAGCAATGTCGACGGCACCGTGGTTGGTGGGCTGGTCGGCGGCGCGCTCGGTAACCTGGCCGGCAAGGGTGATGGCCGCAAGGCTGCCACGCTCGGCGGCGCGGTGATCGGCGCGTTGATCGGCAACAACATCGACCGCAACAACAATGGCAGCAGCAACAACAGCAACGAGTACCAGTACCAGGGTAACGGTGGCACGGTCACCCGTTGCCGCACTGTCAGCGACAACAACAACTACAACAATGGCCAGAACTGGCGCGGCTACGACGTGACCTATCGTTACGCCGGTCGCACCTATCGTGCGGTGCTTCCGTATCGCCCGGGCTCGACTATCCGCGTGCAGGTGGAAGTCCGCCCGCTCGATGAGAGCAGCCGTTACGGTCGTTGATTCATCCCGCAGGGCCCCTTGGGCTTGAGCGGAAAAGAGAGAGGAAGGGGCCGAAAGGCCCCTTCCTTTTTTCTGTTGGCCGGCCTGATGCCGGCGCGTTCCTGGATCAGCGCGGCGGACGCGACCTCACCAGCGCAGATTGCCGCTGATGACCGTGCGGCAGGGCCCACCGACCCAGACCCCGCGTTCGCGATCGATGGCGAGCGACAGTCGCGCGTCGCGGCCGATCTCGCGCCCCTGGCTCACCTCGAACGCATCGCCCAGTTTTTCCAATGCGTCCGCCTCATCAAGGAACGCAGCGATGGCGGCGTTGGCCGCGCCCGAGGCAGGATCTTCGGCAATTCCCACGCCAAGCGGAAACGCGCGCACTACCAGGCTGTCCGCTCCGCCAACTGTCGAAGGAACCCTCGCGAACACGCACAAGCCCAGGCTGCCCGTGGCCGCGGCAAGTGCAGCAATCGCGGCGTGATCCGGATGCATGCCGCGCACGACGGATTCGTCGGCAAGCTCGGCAAGCCACCAGCGTCGGCCGCCTTCAACCAGTGCCGGGGACAAGGCACCGCACGCTACGTCGGCCAGCGCGCGCTGCAGTTCGGCGTCCGCGGCGGTGGCATGGCGGACGATGCGCGAGCGCGGCACGCGCACAGACAACGTCGCGCCATCGTCTGATTGCGTGATCGGCAACAATCCGGCCAGGCTTTGCTGCACAAGCGCGCCATCGCGCGGCGTGCACAGTCCCGCCGCGATCGCCGCGTGGGCGCTGCCGATGCTCGGATGGCCGGCGAAGGCAATTTCCTGGCGGGTGGTGAAGATGCGCACGCGATAATCGGCGCCTTC
>JBBRZU010000008.1:0-48670 GCA_038236425.1 Lysobacterales bacterium | reverse complement strand
GTTCCACGCATGATCCAGACACGTCCTTACGGCGCCAGCGGCGTCCATGTTTCCGCGCTTGGGCTCGGCGCCGGCCAGCTCGGCCACGGCGAACTTTCCGAGGATGCAGCGGCCGCCTTGCTGGCCGGTGCACTTGACGCCGGCGTCACGCTCATCGACACCGCGCCGAGTTACGGCCTGTCCGAACAGCGCATCGGCCGTCACCTTGGTGAACGTCGCAACCAGGCTGTGATTTCAACCAAACTTGGCTATGGCGTGGAAGGAATTCCGGACTGGACCGGGCCGTGCATCACCGGCGGCGTGGAACAGGCGCTGCGGATCCTGCGCACCGACCGCATCGACATCGCGCATCTGCATAGTTGTCCGCGCGCGGTGCTCGAGCGCGGCGAGGTGATCGATGCGCTCGACCGCGCCAAGGCCGACGGCAAACTGCGCGCGATCGCCTATTCGGGCGAGAACGACGACCTGGACTACGCGCTTGCCTGCGGTCGCTTCGACGGCTTGATGGCATCACTGAATCCGTTCGACCAGCGCGTGGCCGACCGGGTGCTGCCGTCGCTCGGCGGCACTGGCTTCATCGCCAAGCGACCGGTGGCCAACCACCCGTGGCGCTTCGCGCAGCAACCAACCGGCGATTACTGCGAGCCGTACTGGTTGCGCTGGAAAGCGATGGCCCTGGAGCCGCCCGAGGGCATGGCCTGGGGCGAATTCGCCCTGCGCTTTACGTTGTCCCTGCCCGGCGTGGCCAGCGCCATCGTCGGCACCGGGCGGTTGGGGCACCTGCAGGAAAATGTCGCCTGGGCCGCTCGGGGCGCCTTGCCGGATTCTGTGCTGGACCATTGGCGGGCGCGCTTCCGGACGATGGACCAGGGCTGGGACGGCCAAATCTGATAAGTTAAAAATATGTTGTCCGGTCGAACCCGGGATTGCCGTAACTGTTGTGTGCCAGCCACTGCGCGCCGCGCGCCCGGGATTTTCAGATGACTACGCAATCGACGCCGGACGCGCCGGCTCCCTCTGAGAGCAACACTCAGCAGGTCGCGGCGCGGCGTTGGCAGCGCGTGGTCGGCGACTGGAACTGGCAGCCGCCACCGTGGATTGGCGCTGCACGCGCCCGCCTTGCCGCACAACCGCCACAGCGCCTGGGCGCGATCGCCGCCCTGCTGCTGTTCGCCATCGTGGGCGCCTGGCTGGTCCTGCGCCCGCGCCCAATCCCACCCGGCGCGCTGGAAATACGCGTTGTCGCACCCGCGCTCACCGACTACAGCAAGACGCCGGCCGTCGTGGATGCGCTGAGCCTGCGCTTCAGCGGTTCGGCCGCGCCTATCAAGGACGTCGGCGCCGCGCCACGCGGACTGGTGCTGCAGCCGGTCCTCGCCGGTAGCTGGAAATGGAGTGACGACCGCACGCTGACCTTCAAGCCGGCGACCGATTGGCCGGTGGGCGAGCACTTCACGGTCGAGTTCGATCCATCGACCAGCGTCGCGCCAGGCGTGCGACTTGCCAAGGAGAGCATCGAGTTTGACAGCGCGCCCTTCCGCGCCACGCTGGCGAGCAGCCAGTTTTACCAGGACCCGCTCGACGCCAACCTCAAGAAGGGCGTGTACGAGATCGCCTTCTCGCATCCGGTGGATGCGGCGACGCTGGAAAAGCGCATTGCCCTGCAACTGCAGGACGGTGCGGGCACCCGACTGGCAGCGCCGGCGCACACCGTCAGTTACGACGAGCGCCGCCTCAAGGCCTTCGTGCACTCGGCGCCGCTGTCGCTGCCCGATAACGGCGGCAAGTTGCAGATCGCCGTGGATGCAGGCATCGCCTCAACCTTTGGCGGTCCGGGCAGCAAGGACAAGCTCACCGGATTGGTCGTGTTGCCGTCCCTGTACAGCGTGACCATAGACTCCGCGGACGCGACGCTGGTGGAGAACGCGCGCTTCGAACCGGAGCAGGTCCTCGTGCTTGGTTTCAACAACGCGATGCGCGACACCGACGTCGCAGGTGCCACGCGCGTCTGGCTGCTTCCGGAGAAGAATCCGAAGCGGCCGCAATACCAGGGCCCCTACCCCTGGAACGAGAGCGAAGTTGACGAAGCCCTGCTCGCGCAATCGGAACTGGTGCCGACCACGGCCTTGCCGACCGAACGCGAGTTCATCGAGGTGCACAGCCTGCGCTTCCAGGCGCCGCCGAAGCGCTATCTGTACCTGCGCGTGGCCAAGGGCCTGAAGGCCTTTGGCGGCTTCATGCTCGGCGCGCCCTACGCTGCCGTGCGCCGGGTGCCCGACTATCCGCAACTGCTGCGTTTTGTCGGCGACGGCGCGCTGCTGTCGCTGCAGGGCGAGCGCCGCGTGAGCGTGGTCTCGCGCAACGTCGAGCACGCGCGCCTGGAAGTCGGCCGCCTGCTGCCGGAACAGTTGCAGCACCTGGTATTCGGAAATCGCGGTACTTATGCCGGCCCGCAGTTCTACAGCGGCATTGACGACGACGACCTGGTCGAGCGCGAGGAACTGCGCCTGGACCTGCCGGCGGACGATCCGGCCAAGGCGCATTACGAAGGCGTGGACCTGGGCAAGTTCCTGGTGCCGGGCCGGCGCGGCATTTTCCTGCTGAGCCTGCGCACCCTGCGCCAGGACGAAGTGGCGCTGAGTGCGCAAGAAAGCATCTCGCGCAATGCCGGATCGCAGACCGACAGCCGCCTGGTGGTGCTGACCGACCTGGGCATCCTGGCCAAGCGCGCCCTCGATGGCAGCCGCGATGTGTTCGTGCAATCGCTGTCCACCGGCAAGCCGGTGGCCGGTGCCGAGGTGCGCGCCATCGCCCGCAACGGCGAGACGCTCGCACTCGCCACGACAGATGCCGATGGCCGCGCGCGCCTGCCCAGCCTGTCCGGGTTCCAGCGCGAAAAGCAGCCGGTGATGCTGACCGTTGTGCGCGGCGAGGACCTGAGCTTCCTGCCGCTGGACGACTACGGCCGCACGCTGGACTACTCGCGCTTCGACATCGGCGGCGAACCCAGCCAGATCGAAGCGGGCGCGCTGAAGGCCTTCGTGTTTTCCGACCGCGGCCTATACCGGCCCGGCGACACCATCCACCTGGGCTACATCGTGCGCGCGCTGGACTGGAGCAAGCCGCTGGCCGGCTTGCCGCTGGAAATGGTGCTGAGCGATCCGACCGGGCGCATCGCGCGCAAGGAACGCATCGCGCTGGATGCGCAGGGATTCCAGGCCTTCGAATTCACCCCGCTCGACTCGGCACCCAGCGGCACCTGGCAGGCGACGCTGTCGCTGATTGGTCGCAACGACTCCCGCACCGTCATCGGCGACACCATGGTGCAGGTGCGCGAGTTCGCGCCCGACACCATGCGCGTGCGCGCAACATTGTCAGCGCAGGCGCCCGGTGGTTGGGTCACGCCGGACAAGTTGTCGGTGACAGTGCTGGCGGAAAACCTGTTCGGCACGCCGGCGCAGAAACGCAAGGTCGAAGGCACGCTGGTGCTGCGGCCTGCGTTCCCGGCCTTCCCGGCTTACCCGGACTATCGCTTCTACGATCCGCTGCGCGCCAAGGAAGGCTATGACGAATCGCTGACCGACAAGGTCACCGACGCCACTGGCAAGGCGGTGTTCGCGCTCGATCTGTCCAAGTATGCCAAGGCGACGTACCAACTCAGTTTCCTGGCGCGTGCCTTTGAACCCGGCAGCGGTCGCAACGTCGCGGCGCAAGCCACCACCCTTGTGTCTGGCAATCCCTGGCTGGTCGGCATCAAGTCGGTGGACGACCTGGCCTATATCAAGCGCAACGCCAGGCGCAGTGTGCAATTGCTGGCGATCGGGCCGGATGGCAAGCCGCGCGCGGTACCGGGCCTGCATGCGGTGATCGTGGAAAAACGCTACGTCTCGGTGCTCACCAAGGAAGACTCCGGGCTGTACAAGTATGTCTCGCGCGAGCGCCGCTATTCGGGCGCCGACCGCCTGCTTGATCTTGGCGCAACGCCGCAGGCATTTGCGTTGCCGACCGGCGCGCCCGGGAACTTCGTACTCGAGCTGCGCGATGCCGCGGGCACGGTCCTCAATCAGATCGACTTCAGCATTGCCGGCGCCGCCAACCTGTCGCGCTCGCTGGAGCGCAATGCCGAGCTGGCCCTCACCCTGTCCAAGCCCAGCTACAAGCCGGGCGAGTCGATCGAGATCAGCATCCGCGCGCCCTATGCGGGCAACGGCCTGATCACCATCGAGCGCGACCGCGTCTATGCACAGGCCTGGTTCCATGCCGATACCACTAGCTCGGTGCAGACGATCAAGGTGCCGGCCGACTTCGAGGGCAATGGCTACATCAACGTGCAGTTCCTGCGCGATCCGGCGTCCGACGAAGTGTTCATGAGCCCGCTGAGCTTCGGCGTGGTTCCATTCCAGGTCGATCGCAGCGCGCGTACCCAGCCGCTGTCGATCAAGGTACCGGCCGTGGTCCGGCCCGGCGCAGCGATCCCGGTGGAGATCAAGACCGAAGGCAAGGCGCGGGTGCTGGTGTTCGCCGTGGACGAAGGCATCCTGCAGGTGGCGCGCTACAAGCTGGGCGATCCGCTGGATCATTTCTTCGCGCGCAAGATGCTGCAGGTCAACACGTCGCAGATCCTCGACCTCGTGCTGCCGGAGTTCAGCCGCCTCGGCGCGCTGGCCGCGCCAGGTGGCGACGGCGGTGGTGATCTGTCCAAAAACCTCAATCCGTTCAAACGTCGCGCCGACAAACCCGCCGTCTGGTGGTCTGGCATCGTTGACGTGGATGGCAGCAAGACACTGACCTTCCGCCTGCCGGATTCCTTCAACGGGCGGATCCGGGTGAGCGCGGTGGCGGTATCACCGCAGCGCCTTGGCATCGCCGAGACAAACTCGACCGTGCGCGGTGACTTCGTGTTGACTCCGACCGTGCCGACCCACATTGCCCCAGGCGATGAATTCGAGTTGCCCATCGGCATCGCCAACACCATCGAAGGCGCGAAATCGCCAGTGGATGTCACCGCCACGCTGGTCTTGCCTGCGTCGCTCACCCTGGTCGGCACCACGCCAGCAGCGGTGCGCATTGCGCCAGGGGACGAAACAACCGTGCGCTTCCGGCTGCGTGCGGGCGCGGCGCTTGGCGCGGTTCCGATCGGCATTCGCGCGACGTCTGGCAACTGGAATGCACAGCGCCGGATCGAGCTGTCCTTGCGACCCGCCGTGGTCGCACGCGAAGAGTTGCGCGCCGGGCGCGCCGACTCTCGAATCGTGCTGGAGAAACTGCGCAATATGTACGAACCGATGGCGACGCGACGGATTGCCGCCTCGGTATCGCCCCTGATTGCCATCGACGGCCTGTCCGCCTACCTGCGCGACTACCCGCATCTGTGTACCGAGCAATTGCTGAGCCAGGCGATGCCCGCACTGGTGTATGGCTCGCGGCCAGAACTTGGCCATGTGGTCGAGGGCAAGGTGGATCCGTCGCAATTGGTGGACCTGATGCGCTCGCGCCAGAACAGCGAGGGCGGACTCGGATTGTGGTCGGCGACGCCTGATGCCGATCCGTTCGTGACCGGCTATGCAGCGCTGTACCTGCTCGAGGCGCGCGACCGCGGTGTCGCCGTACCGTCCGACCTGGTGGAGTCGCTGGATGGCTATCTCGAGACACTGGCGGCGGATCGCTCGCGCCATGACCTGGCCTTCCTGCGCCAGCGTGCGTTCGCGGTTTACCTGCTGGTGCGCCAGGGTCGCAATGTCGGCAATCTGCTTGGCGCGGTGCAGGAACAGCTCGACCGCGACGTGCCCAAGACCTGGCGTGACGATGCCACCGGCATGCTGCTCGCGGCCAGCTACGCAAGGCTGCAACAGGATGCGCCGGCAAGGGCCCTCGCCATTCGCGGCCTGGCTCGGGTCAATGCCGCACGCGGCGTCGAATTCGACTATGCCGATTATTACGATCCCGCCATCGAGCAGGCGCTGACGCTGTACCTGCTCGAGAAGCATTTCCCTTCGCTGTCCAGGCAAGTCAAGCCAATCGCACTCGAGCGGCTGTTCGAGCCACTGCGCGAGAATCGCTACAACACCTTGTCATCGGCGCTGACCGTGCTGGCACTCGACGCACAGGCCGGCGCCCTCGCGCGTGTCCCGCTGCCGACGCTGCAGGCCGCGCCGACGACCGGCGCGGCGCGACAGATCGGCGTGCCCACCGGTGTCGCCAGCCTCGGCAGTTTCCGCGGCAGCGATGCACGGGTCTGGGTGACGCCCGCCGATGCCACGCCCGTCTGGTATGTGCTGACGCAATCGGGTTTCGATCGCACGATCCAGCCCGCTGCCCAGGCACAGGGCCTGGAAGTGCTGCGCGACGTGCTCGATGACGCGGGCAAGCCGATCACCACGCTCAAGCTCGGCCAGGAAGTGACCGTGCGCCTGCGCGTGCGCGCGCTCGGAGCGAAGGCCTGGGGTGACGTCGCAATCACCGATTTGCTGCCGGGCGGATTCGAGGCGGTGTTGCAGCCTCCCCCACCACCGCCGGCAAGTACCGCAAGCGGCGATGGCAATGCGGATGAAGCGGGCGCCGACGGTGAGGAAGGCGATGCCGACACAGGCGACGCAGGTAACGAGGGCGACGGCACGGGCGACGGCGAGGGCGATGGCGAAGCCACGCCAAGTGCTGGCTCCCGGACGCCGCCGCTGGCCCTGCCCGGCTCGACCTTTGCGGCGCGGCACATCGAAGTTCGCGAGGATCGCGTCGTGCTGTATGGAACAGCCGACACCGCTGTGACTGAAATCCGCTATCGCATCCGCGCCAACAACGTCGGCAAGTTTGCCCTGCCGCCGATCGTGGCCGAGTCCATGTACGACCGCCGCGTGTCCGCGCGTGGCCCCGGGGGCGTGGTGCTTCAGGTAGTTGCGCCGACGCCGTGAACGTTGCAACCAAGGGCGGGCGCACGGGTTGGCGCACGCGGCTGATGCGCACGCGGCCGGCGCGCATCGCGCGTGCGCTGCTGATCGGGACGGCGCTGCTGGCGATCGTATTGGCGGCGATTCGCGCGTGGCCGCGTCCCGCGCTCTCGACAGGCTCGCTGCAATCAGTTGCCGTGGTGGATCGCCACGGCCGCCTGCTCCGGCTTACGCTGGCTGCCGACCAGCGCTATCGCCTGTGGACACCGCTCGACGAAATTCCCCCGACGCTGGTGGATGCGGTACTGCTGCACGAGGATGCCTGGTTCCGCTGGCATCCGGGCGTCAATCCGCTCAGTGCGTTGCGCGGCGCCTGGTCCACCTATGGCAGCGGCGAGGCGCGGATCGGCGGCTCCACCATCACCATGCAACTGGCGCGCCTGCATTGGCGGCTGGAAACCCGCACGCCGCGCGGCAAGCTGGCGCAGATGGCGCGCGCGCTGCAACTGGAAGCCTGCTATTCCAAGCGTGACATCCTGGAGGCCTACCTCAACGTCGCGCCCTATGGCGGCAATATCGAGGGCGTGGGTGCGGCGAGCCAGGTGTATTTCGGCAAGCCGCCCAGGGCGCTCACTCTTCCCGAGGCGCTGACCCTTGCGGTACTTCCGCAAGCGCCGTCGCGACGAGGTCGCCTGCGCGAGGATGAAGCGGGCGCCGCCTACCTGGGCGCCGGGCTTGAGGCGGCGCGGGCGCGATTGTATGCACGTTGGCAACGGCGCCATCCCGCGGACCCGGCGCGAGATGCACTGATGCGGCTGCCGCTGCGATTGCATCCCACCCGTGACTTGCCGTTCCGCGCTCCGCACCTGGTCGAACGCCTGCTTGCCGACCGCAGCCTGCATCCGGATCCAGGGCCGCGCCTGCGCAGTACGCTGGACCTGCGCCTGCAGCGGATCACCGAAGAGCGCGTGCGCAGCTACCTGCGCCGCAGTCGCACCCGCGGACTCGACAACGCCGCCGTGCTCATCGTGGACACCCGCGACATGGGCGTGCGCGCACTGGCGGGATCGGCGAACTATTTCGACGCCGGTATCCACGGCCAGGTCAACGCCAGCAGTGCCAAGCGCTCGCCCGGCTCGACCCTCAAGCCGTTCATCTACGCGCTCGCACTGGACCAGGGCATCCTGCATCCGGCAACGGTATTGCGCGACGTACCCACCGCGTATGGTCCGTACACGCCGGAAAATTTCGATGGTCGCTTCCTCGGCCCGGTGACCGCGCAGGATGCGCTGGTGCGCAGCCGCAACATCCCGGCGGTGACAGTCGCCGCGCAGCTCACCCAGCCGAGCTTTTACCAATTCCTGCGCCGCGCCGGCGTGTCGCGCATGGCCAGCGAACGGCACTACGGACTGGCATTGGTTCTTGGCGGCGGTGAAGCGAGCATGGAAGAACTGGCGCGCCTGTACGCCATGCTCGGCAATGATGGCCGCCTGCGCTCGCTGCGCTGGCGCGAGGACGATCCGCGCGAACTCGGCGCCGCCCTGCTCAGCCCGGAGGCCGCCTTCATCACCCGCGACATGCTGCGCCAGCATCCGCGCCCCGGCCAGGAATTTTCCGGTGGCGGAGACAACCTGCCGATCGCCTGGAAGACCGGCACGTCCTGGGGCTTCCGTGATGCCTGGACCGCAGGACTCGTCGGCCCCTACGCAGTCATCGTGTGGATGGGCAACTTCGACGGTAGCGGCAATCCGGCGCTGGTCGGCGCAGATGCCGCCGCACCGCTGTTCTTCGACCTGGCGGACGGCCTTCGCGCGGGTGGCATCGCACTCGACGAGCCACCGCGGCAATGGCCACTCAACCTGAAACGGGTGGAAGTGTGTCGCGCCAGCGGCGACCTGCCGAATGCCTGGTGCCCCGAGCGCGGCGAAACCTGGTTCATTCCCGGCAAGTCGCCGATCCGGATCAGCCGCGTGCATCGCGCCGTGGCAGTGGACCAGGCCACCGGTCGCATCGCCTGCGGTGCATTCAATCCGGCGACGATGCGCATGCAGGTGTTCGAGTACTGGCCCTCCGACCTGGCCCGCGTGTTCGCGCAGGCCGGGATTCCGCGCACGCGGCCACCCACCGACGATGCCTGCGCCCAGGGCCAGGCGTGGATGGGTTCAGCGCCAATGATCACCTCGCCCTATCGCGCCACCAGCTACACGCTGCGCTTGTCGCATCCCGAGCAGGCGCAACTGGCATTGTCGGCAACTGTGGATGCCGACGTCCGGCAGGTGTACTGGTTTGCTGGTGAGGGCTATCTCGGCAGCGCGCCGGCGGGTGAGTCAATGGCGTGGCAACCGCAGCGCGCGGGGCACTATCGACTGTCGGTGGTGGACGACCACGGCCGCCAGGATGCGCGCGAGATCGATGTCGGCGTCGAGCGCTGAGCGCTGCGCGCTGCGCTCTGGCCGCTGCGCGTTGGGAGTCGAACGCTGCGCACTACGCCAATGATCAGTCGGCCACCAACGCGGTCCCGAACAGCGCCGGCACCGCGAACTCCAACACATGATCGGCACCGACCGCGTGCATTTCGCCGGTGAGCGCATCGCGGAAGCTTGCCGGCGCATCGGCCGGCAGGGTGATGCGCACGGTGGTCGCCACCTGTGCGTTGTTGGTCGCGGTGACCGCCCAGGCCGCGCCATCGCGACGCAACAGCACGATGCGATGCGCATCCAGCAACAACGGAGCATCCAGGCTGCCGTGGCTGAGCACCGGATGCGCCTTGCGCATGGCAAGCAGCGCCTTCACATCCGCAAGCAACGCCAGGTCCGGTTTGCCGCCACGGTCCGCCCAGGGATAGGTGCCGCGGTTGTACGGATCGTCGCCACCAGTGACGCCGACTTCGTCGCCATAGAAGATGGCGGGCGCACCCGGATAACTCAACTGGAAGAACATCGCCAGGCGCAGGCGCTGCTTGGCCAGCGCAATCGCTGCCGGATCAACGACCTCGGGTTTCCATCCGAGCACGTGCAGCGTGCGCGCCACATCATGGCCGGAGAGCAGGTTCATCGCCGTATGCAGGGATTGCGGTGGATAGGCCTCGCGCACCAGTTCCAGGCTCGGGTAGCTGGCCTGTGCATCGCCACCTGCCGCGTAGTCCAGCACCACGTTGCGGAAGATGTAGTTCATGGTGGCGTCGAACATGTCGCCGAGCAGGAACTTGGATGCGTCAAACCAGGCTTCCGACACCAGCAGGGCATCGGGTTTGTGCGCGCGGATCGCGGTGCGCCATTCGCGCCAGAAATCATCCGGCACCCAGGGCGCGACATCCATGCGCCAGCCGGCAGCGCCCTGGTCGAGCCAGTGCAGCATCACCGAGTCCGCATCCCCGTAGGCAAAGCGACGGAACGATGCCGAGGACTTGTCGAGTTCGGGCAGGCCCTTCACGCCGACCCAGCCGCGGTACTGGCGATCGGGCTCGGACTGGGTGGCATCGAAGCTGAACCAGTCCGCGTAGGGCGAGGCCGGATTGATCCTGCCATTGGCGAACGCGCCCTGCCCGCCGAAGTTTCCATAGCGGTCGAAGTACAGCGAATCGGCACCGACGTGGTTGAGCGAGACATCGGGCAACAGGCGGATGCCGCGCTTGGCGGCTTCTGAAGCGAGCCGCGCGAAATCGGCATTGCTGCCGAAGCCCGGATCCACCTGGTGATAGTCGGCGGTGTCGTACTTGTGGTTGCTCGAGGCGCGGAACAGCGGCGTGATGTACAGCGTGTTCGCACCCAGGTCGGCGATGTAGTCGAGTTTTTCGATGATGCCGGCGATGTCACCGCCGAAGAAATCATTGCTGTACAGGTCGTCGGAACCGTCACCGCTATGCGGCTTGAACGGCAACTGGTTCCAGTCGTTGTGCAGTTCGACGGTCTTGTCGTGGTATCGGGTGACGCCCGGTTTTGGATCGTTGGATGGATCGCCGTTGCGGAAGCGATCGGGGAAGATGTAATAGAAGATCGCGTCGCGCGCCCAGGACGGCACTTCGAAGGCCGGATCGTAAACGGTCAGGCGATAGCGACGCACGGTAGCCGGGCTCACGCTGCCCAAAGCGAGCGGCGCGGTGGCGAATCCAGCCGGCGCGCCCAACGCGTCCACCGCACCAACGCCATTGCTGCCCTTTTCGCGCGTCCACGGCACCACGTCGCGATTGTTCTGGTAGGCGAACCACTGCGCGCCGACGCGAACGAGGAACCAGTAGCCGTACACGCCCTTGGCATCGAAGCGATGCGACGCATGCCAGGCGAGGTCGTCGCCGCTGCCACTGCGGGTCATCGGCAGGCGGGCGATTTCCCGGTATTCAAGAAGGTCCTGGTTGCCGGTCAGCAGGCGCGATTCCAGCACGAGCCACGCTTCAGCAACACCCGGCCCCCCATGCAATACGAAGCCGGCTTCGGTTCCGGCGGGCATCGCGCCGAATGGCGACTTGTCCGAGGCTGCCCGTGAATCGTGCCGCAGCGACAGCGCCACCGGATCGGAGACGCGTTCCTGGCGCGGGTTCGCCCATGTCAGCGGCCCGATGCCCAGGGTTGGCATGCCGCCCGGGAAGGCCAGGCGCAAGGTGTGCTCGCCCTTGAATTCGAACGCCAGGTTGGCGACATCGCCTGTGGACAGGTGGAATGGAACATTCGCCGCGACATCGCCAAGGCCACCCTTGGCGCCATAAGTCGAAGCCGGCAGCCAGCCGATGTCGGCAACCTTGAATTCCGTCCGACCGGTCAGCGTGACGTTGAGATACCAGGCATCGCAGCTGTACTGGAATGCGTAGTCGTCCAGCGCGCTCCAACCGGTCATGGCCCCACGCAGGAACAGCGTCGGCGTGGGCCCGGCTTGCGCCGGGCAGGCCTGCACCAACAGGTTGGGAGTTGTCATCGAGTCGGCCATGTCGAGCAGCATCCGGTAAGTGCCGTGGAATTCGCGCCGCAGTTCCGGCCCCTTGGGCGCCAGCAGGGTCGAGTCGAGCGCGCCGGCACCAAAGTCGGCGTCCGCCGCCCAGCCGTCGTCGCCAAACTTGAAGCGCGTGCTGCCCTCGAGGGTCACCACGCCTTCGAAGCGCGAACAATTCCAGTACAGGGCACGGGAATCCTCGGCGGCCCATTGGTTGAAATCGCCGCGCAAATAAAGCTGGCGAGTGCCCAATGGATTGGGACGGCAGGGGCCGCGTGGCGTCGGTGCTGCCGCGACAGTCGGCGCGGCAGGCATCGGCACTGCGGCTGCATCTGCAGCAGCGGCCGGGGCGTGGGGCGAGACGATGGCGCAAGCAAGCATCAGCAGCATCCGTGCTGGCGCGGGCACTCGCATGCTCATGGCAGCACCGCCGGCCGCGCCGCCATCGCGGCCTGGATGTCTTCCAGGCGGCGGCCGCGGGTGTCGATGCCCGCGCGCAGCAGCATCACCGCGGACGCCGCCATCGGCACGGCAATCAGCAGCGCCGACCATGTCATGTTGCCGAACAGGCCGAGTACGCCGCCAAGCGCGCCCAGGATGCCGCCGAATTTTGAACTCGCAGCCACCGCGCCGGAGCCGGTGCCGCGCAAGTGCACCGGATAGATCTCGGCAGCGTAGGGAATCAGCATCGCAATTACGCCGCTCGCGCTGACCAGCAGCGCCACGGTCGCGGCAATCATTGCGCCTTCGCAATGCACGCCGAGCAGACCCATGGCAAAAAACGCCAGCAATGCAGCGCAGGTCAGGGCGATGAACGCCACCAGCGCGCGGATACTGCTCCAGCGGTGATACAACCAAACCACCACGGCAATGCCCGGCAGGGCGAGCAAGGCAGAACGCGCCAGCAATGCCGATGCAGTTTCCGAATCGAGTCCCATCGCTCGCAGGTTGGTCGGTAGCCAGAGCAGGAAGCCGAAATTCGCCAGCCCCCAACTGGTGCCGCAGACCAGCAGGCCGAGGGTGATTGGCGCGTGCGCGCCGCGCATCAAGGCGCGCATGCCTTCCTTCGGCGTCGCCATCGCTTCCGCCGGGGCAAGTTCGAGGTCCGATGCGTGGCCGGGGCCGGCATAGCGGGCGAGTACGGCGCGCGCTTCGCCATCGAGACCGGCACTGGACAGGAAGCGTGGCGATTCAGGGATGAAACGATCCAGGAACACAATCACCAGGCCGGTAGGCAAGCCAAGCAGCCACAGTGCACGCCAGCTGTAGGTCGGCTCGAGCAGTGTCGCCGCGCCGGCGGCAAGCAGGTAACCGGCCGAGGTGCCAATGCCACCCAACGCAACAAGCAGCCAGCCGCGGTGCGCAGCCGGCACCATTTCCGCCATCAGGGTAAAGGCAATCGGCAGCAGTCCACCGGCCGACAACCCCATAAGGAAGCACATCGCGATGTTCCAGCCGAATGAGGGCATGGCTCCGCAAATCGCGGTGCCAATGAACATCAATGCCGACAGCAGGATCGCCGCGCGGCGTCCAAACGAATCCGCCATCCGGCCCCACAACACCGAGCCCACCGTGGTGCCAGTGAGGGCGACCAGTGCCAGCAATCCCGCCGTCTCGCTGCTGATGCCGTATTCGCGGGTCATGCCTGGCATGACGAAGCCCAGGCTCGCCGGCTTGAGTACATCCACCGCCAGCGCAACGACCAGGACGATCACCAGCTTCCAGTGCTCGCGATTGAGCGGCACGCCGTCGGCAACATGGAAATGCGGCCGCGCCGAGGCCTGGCGCGCCGCGCGCATCTGCTCCAGGCGCGGCATCAACCCGAATGCCGACAGCGCCAGGCCGATCGGGATCAATGCCATGCCGACCAGCATCGTCGCATCCATCGGCATGCCAACCAGGCGATAGCCGGTCGACGCGCCCATCAGGAACATCGGCGCATGCGCGAACACGCCGGCGACGATCAGCAGGCAGCCACTCCACACGGCCAGCGGATGATGGAAGCGGAGCGATTGCGCCTGACTCATGGCCGACTGGATCCTGGACCGTTCATTGCACGCGTTTGTACGGAGAGTAGCCGGCTTTTGCGACGACATCCGGCGCAAGCACACGCACTTCGCCCGGCTGCAGGGTGATGCGCAGCGTGGCCGAATGGATTGGTACCGCCGCCGCGGCCGGATCAAGCAAGTCGATCATGCTGACATCATTCATCAGCTTGGAGTCTGGCACCAGGACGGTTTCGGTGACCACATCGCTGCCCGGGTTGGCAAGCACGACGACGGCATCCTCGATCCGGTCGGTGAAGCGCTCGAAGGCGACCAGACGACTGGATTCGACGCGGCGGAAATCGCCCACCCTGAGCGCGCGATGCGATTGATGGAGGGCAATCAAGCCACGCGTCCATGACAGCGTCGCATTTCCAGGCACCACCAGATCCCAGCGCATCGGTGCACGCATCGCCGGATCGGTGCCACCCGACATTCCCACTTCACTGCCGTAGTAAACGTTGGGTGAGCCGGGCAAGGTGAACTGCAGCACCTGCGCAAGGCGGCGGCGGGCCGGGTCTGGTATGGACGTCGCCAGGCGTTCGGTGTCGTGATTGTCGAGCATCATCCAGGACTTCAGCATCGGCTCGATGCCGGCATCGCCTATGATGCGCTCGATCATCCGGTTGCCGCTGGGTGCGTCGATCTGGCCAAGCGCAATGCCGAGGATGGCCTGGCGCAGGGTGAAATCCATCACCCCATCCACCGATGGAAACCACTCGCGCGGATAGTTGGCGATTTCGCCCACCACCAGCGAGCCGGGCTTGCGCTTGTGCGCCGCCTCGGTCAACTCGGCCAGGTAGCGGAAACCGATGTCGTAGGCGACATCCAGGCGCCAGCCGTCGATGCCTTCGGCCAGGTATCCCTGCATGACTGAATCTGGCGCGCCCCAGACGTACTCGCGCACCGCCGGATTCTCCAGGTTCAGTTCGACCAGGTTCTGCGCGTCGCGCCAGATCCGCGCACCACCCGGATACTGCGGACCCCAGACGAACCAGTCCCGGTTTGGCGCCGATGGCCCGGCCGATGCCGCCTGGAACAGCGGGGCGTTGCGACCGACATGGTTGAACACGCCGTCCAGCACCACTTTCAGGCCGTGGCCGTGCGCATCGACGATCAGCGCATCGAGGTCGGCGCGCGTGCCGAATTCCGGCGACAGCGCCTTGTAGTCGAGCGCGTCGTACTTGTGGTTGGTCCAGGCCAGGTGGATCGGGTTGAGGTACAGCACGTCGGCGCCGAGGTCGTCGATGTAGCGGAGCTTGCCGCGCACGCTGCGCAGGTCACCGCCCCAGAAATCGATCTCGTGGCTCCAGACTTTCACCTCGGGAAGATAGGTACCGCGCGTCGGCAGCTGGTCCCATCGGCGCAGTACTTTTGGCGCCGGGTACAGCGCACGCTTTTCATCCAGATGATCGGATGGTGCGAATCGGTCAACAAGTACCTGGTAAACGACGGCGCCATTGCGCCAATCGGCGGCGCGCCGGTCGTAGACGCCCGCGACGGCGCGGTCGCTGCCGTTTGCATACACACCCGGTGCCGGCGATGCGGCGGCGGCGGCCGAATTCACGGCGCCGATCAGCACCAAGGCGGGGGCGAACAACAACAGCGACAAGTTGGTTCTCATTCGTGTGCCTTCCGTCGTCGCTGGCATCGGGTGACCTGCAACCACCTCAGCCCTTCACGCCGCCCGAGGTCAGCCCCGACACGATCCAGCGCTGCGCCGCCAGGAACACCGCGGTGATCGGCAGTCCGGACAGCACCGCGGCCGCGGCGAAATCACCCCACAGGTACTTTTGTTCATACAGGTAATACTTCGATCCCACCGCAAGGGTCAGGTTGTTCTCCTCGCGCAGCAACACCGACGCCACTGGGTATTCGATGATCGTGCCGATGAAAGCCAGCAGGAACACCACCATCAGGATCGGCACCGCCATCGGCAGCAGCACGTGGCGGAATGCCTGCCAGTGGGTGGCACCGTCGACCTTGGCACACTCTTCCATTTCCGACGGAATGGTTTCGAAGTAACCGCGGATAGTCCAGATGTGCATGGCCACGCCGCCGAGGTAGGCCATGATCAAGCCGGCATGGGTCTCGATGCCAAGCCACGGCACATAGGCGCCGATGGTGTCGAAGATCGCGTAGATGGCAACCAGTGCCAGCACCGGCGGGAACATCTGCAGCAGCAGCATCGAATTGAGGATCGGGCCCTTGAAGCGGAAGCGCAGGCGCGCGAAGGCATAGGCCGCGGTGGTCGAGAAAATCACGATCAGGCTGGCGGCAATCGTGGCCACCTTGATGGAATTGAACAGCCAGCGCAGCACCGGGAACGGCGGCAGCACCAGGCTGCCGTCCTCGGCCTGGTAGCTCATGCCCAGCGCCAGCTTCCAGTGCTCGAGGCTGATGTGTTCCGGGATCAGTGATCCGGTGGAGAAATTACCAGGCCGCAGCGAAATCGAGATGATCGCCAGCAAGGGGAAACAAGTGACCACGATCAGCGCGATCAATCCGGCATGCGCGGAAAGGACACGCCAGCGCTGGCTGGCTCCGGTGACGATGGCCATCGCTATGCGCTCCTCACTTGAGGTCCTGGTTGACGCGCGCGATCTTCAGGTTGGCCAGCGACAGCAGCGCCACCATGAAGAAGATCATCGTCGAAATCGCCGCCGCCAGTCCGAAGTTCTGCCCGGAATCCTGGAACGCGATGCGGTAGGTGTAGCTGACCAGGATGTCAGTGGTGCCGGCCGGGATCTTGGTGTTGAGGAAGTCGGGCCGGCCATTGGTCAGCAGCGCGACCAGCACGAAGTTGTTGAAGTTGTAGGCGAACGCGGAGATCAGCAGCGGCATCAGCGGCTTGACGATCAGCGGCGCGGTGATCTTGAAGAAGTTGGTCAGCGGCCTGGCGCCCGCGATCGCCGATGCTTCGTAAAGATCCGCCGGGATCGATTTGATCAGGCCGCTGCACAGCACCATGATGTACGGGTAGCCCAGCCAGGTATTGACGATCAGCAGCATGGACTTGGCCAGCAGCGGATCGGCGAACCAGGCCGGCTTCACGCCGAACAGGGCGTCGAGGATGCCGTTGATCTCGCCGAAGTTCTGGTTGAACAGGCCCTTGAACACCAGGATCGATATGAAGCCAGGAACGGCATACGGAAGAAACAGAAGCGTCCGGTACAACGTGCGAAAGCGAAGCGCCTCCCAATTGAGGACCACGGCTAACGTCATGCCGATGACCAGCGAAAACACCACCGTCAGGGTCGCAAACGCCAGCGTCCAGCCAAAGATGGACAGGAACGGCCCGCGGAAATCCGGATCAGCGAACATCCGCACATAGTTGCCGAAGCCGATGTTTACCTTGAAGCCGGGCTGCAGCCGGGCGCCGGTCTTGCTGCCTTCGAAGAAGCCCACGTCCATGTTCGGCCGGTACAGCTCGCCGGTTTCGACCAGGGTGAGTGAGCCATCATCGTTTTCGCGCCACAGCGGATTGACCGGGCCGAACGCATGCACGCCGGCGTAGCTGAGCACGCGGCCATCGGGCAGCTTGAGCTTGAGCCGCATGAGCACGTCGCGATGGCTGAGCAGTTCCCTCAGGTCCAGCGGTGCATTGATGTGGAAGCTCGCCTGCACCGGCGGCAGCATCTGGGTCTGTACCGGCGGCTGCGCCGAGCGCAGGGCGAGTGCTGGCGACACCAGGGTGGCTGCATCGAGCGCAGCCTTGCGCGCGGGATCGGCTGCTTCCTCGGGCTCGTGCTGCGGGGTGAGCACGATGCGGTATTCGTCGCCGTCGGCGTGCAGGGTGTAAGCCAGCGTGTGGCTTTCGTCGGGCGCGGTCTGCTCGAGCAGGTAGGCACGCGCGCGGTCCAGGGTAAGCAGGTTGTTCGACGAATAATTGGTGAAGCCGATTTGCATCGTGTACAGCAGCGGGAATGCCACGAACACCAGCATGCCCGCCACGCCGGGGAACAGGTAGCGCCAGGCGAAGCCCGACTTGGACAAATAAACGATGAATCCGGCAGTCGACAACACCAGCAGGCCCAGCGCCCAGGCCGTCTGCCCCGTGGCATAGACATTGAACACCAGGAACAGCAGCGCGATGCCCAGGCCCGCGGTCAGCAACCAGCGCAGGAGGTCGGTTGGTTTCATTTGACCTTGATCCGCGCCGCCGCGCCATCGAGCGCATCCCTGGGTGACTGGCGGCCATTGGTGATCGCCTCCAGCGCCGCATCCATCGCAGTGAAAAATTTGCCGGTTTCCGGGATATTCGGGATCGGCTCGCCGAGGCGCGCGTTTTCCATGGTTGCGCGGATGTTGGGATCGGCAGCGAGTTCGGCGTAGTAGGCCTTGTTGGCCGGCGTGCCCAACGGCACGTCGGCATTGATCGTCTTCAGGCTGTCCACCCGCAGCAGGTAATTCTCGATGAACTCGCGGGCGATGTCCTTGACCTGGCTGGGTGCGGCGATCATGCAGCCGAGCACGCCGACAAAGGGTTTTGCCGGATGGCCGTCCACGCTCGGGATTGGCGCGACGCCGAAATCGATATGCGCGCGTTTTGCATTGTCCCAGGCCCAGGGCCCGGAAATCATCATCGCGATTTCGCCGCGGCTGAATCCGCCTTCCATCTCCGCATAGGCCGCACCCTTGGGCATCTGGCCATTGCGGATCAGGCCGCCCAGAACCTCGGCGCCCTTGACTGCACCCGGCGTGTTCACGCCGATGTCCTTGACGTTGTAGTCACCCTTGGCGTCGCGGCCGAAGATGTAACCGCCACCCGCGGCCAGCAACGGGAAGCTGAAGAAGCTCTTGTTGTAATCCCACAGGAGCGCTTTCTTGCCCTGTCTGGACAATTTCGCGTCCAGCGCGATGACCTCATCGAAACTGGCCGGCGGCGTCGGCACCAGGGCCTTGTTGTAGATCAGGCCAATGGCTTCGATGGACAAGGGATAGCCCCAGGTCTTGCCGTTGTACTTGAATGCCTTCCAGGCCGACGGATCGATCTCGTCGATCAGCTTCTGCCGCGGATGCACCGGCACCAGCAGGCCCGAGCGCGCCCATTCGCCGACGCGGTCGTGCGGCCAGCAGAAAATGTCGGGGCCTTTGCCGGCGCCACTGGAGCTCTGGAATTTGTCGGGCGCGCCCTCGGGATGCTGGACGGTGACTTGCACGCCGGATTCGGCGGCGAAGGCATCGCCCACCTTCTGAAGGCCGTTGTAACCCTTGTCGCCATTGATCCAGACCAGCAGCTTGAGCGGGCCCTTGGCCTGTGCCGGCGTCGGCGCGGCAAGCGCCGCACACAACGCAAGCGCAACGCCAGCCAGGAACGGCCGGGGTTGCGCCACGGCGCGCGCCGGGCAAGGTCGCAGACGCGCAGCCGGGCCGCGCCCCGCCGGGTTCACGATGCGGCGCTCACCGGTTGCGCGGCAGTTGGCGCGAGGCGATGGAACGCCTGCCCACTGGCGTCGAACAGGTAGCAGTCGGCCGGATCCACGCCCAGGCTCAGTGACTGGCCATCGCGGATCCTGCTCTGCCCCGGCAGGGTGCAGGTGATGGCTTCCTCGACACCGGGCAACGCGCAATAGGCCTGGGTCGAACTGCCGAGCGACTCGACGAAGGTCACCTGGACCCTCATCGCGTTCTCGGTGGCTTCCGGCCGCAGGTGTTCCGGCCGCAGGCCCAGGGTGACTTCCTGGCCCAGCTCGGCGGCACTGGCATCCACCGCGCAGCGGATCAGTTCACCGGTGGGCACGCGCACCAGTGCGCTCGACGCATCGGCTTCCACCACTTGCGAGGGAATGAAGTTCATTCGGGGCGAACCGATGAAGCCCGCAGCAAACAGGTTGGTCGGGTGCTCGTAGAGCTCCAGCGGCGAACCCACCTGCTCGATGCGCCCGGCGTTCAATACGACAATGCGGTCGGCCAGGGTCATGGCCTCGACCTGATCGTGGGTGACATAGACCATCGTGGTCTTGAGGTCCTGGTGCAGCTTGGCGAATTCGTAGCGCATGCGCACGCGCAGCGCCGTATCCAGGTTCGACAGCGGCTCGTCGAACAGGAACACCTCGGGCTTGCGCACGATCGCGCGGCCGATCGCCACGCGCTGGCGCTGGCCGCCGGACAGGTCCTTGGGCTTGCGCTCGAGCAGGTGCTCGATATGCAGCAGCTTGGCCGCGTTCTGCACCTCGCGGTCGATCTCGGCCTTGGGCACCTTGGCCAGCTTCAGGCCGAAGGCCATGTTGTCGTAGAGGTTCATGTGCGGATAGAGCGCATAGCTCTGGAAGACCATGGCGATGCCGCGTTCGGCCGGGGGCACGTCATTGACCACGCGGCCGCCGATGCGCAGCTCGCCCGAGGTAATGTCCTCCAGGCCAGCGATCACCCGCAGCAGGGTGGACTTGCCGCAACCCGAGGGCCCGACGAAGACCATGAACTCGCCATCGCGGATCTGCAGGTCAACACCGTGCAGGATCCGCACCGGGCCGAAATCCTTCACGATTCCGGACAGATTGACTTCAGCCATCTTCGACCCTCCCGCCGATGACATGTAGTTTAACGACAAGAGCGCGTCATATTTTGCTGCGAACGCACATTTGCCGGGGCCGCTGCTGGGCGGCTACCATCGCGTCCTGTGAACCGAACCACGTAATTAAACTACATGAATCGGCCGCGTCGGCGATAATCGTCCGGCCAGCCCGGCCGTAGCCCGCACCAGATCGGAACGTCATCGACCGCGCCCACTATTGCAGAGTACCGACCCCTACAGTGAACACCAAGACCATCCCCGACTCCGACGCCACCCAGGCCACCCCCAGCCTGGCCGCCGCCTTCGCCGAAACCCTGACCCGCGAACTGGCCCAGTCCAGCCTGGGCGCGACCCGGGATGCCTGCCTGCGCGCGGCCGAGGTGGCTTGCCGGCAGGAGCTGGAGCGCCGCTGGGTCGCCACCCAGGCGCGAGACCGCGCCCTGCTCGACGCCGGCACGGCGCGCCGGGTGCATTACCTGTCCATGGAATTCCTGATGGGCCGCGCCCTGGGCAATGCCCTGGCCGCACTCGGCCTGGATGGCACCCTGCGCAGCACCCTGGCCGCGCTGGGCCGTGATCCGGCCGCAGTGCTCGACCTCGAGCACGACGCGGCGCTTGGCAATGGCGGGCTTGGCCGGCTGGCCGCCTGCTTCCTGGATGCCTTCGCCGAGTTGGGACTGCCCTCGTTCGGCTACGGCCTGCGCTATCGCTACGGCATGTTTGCCCAGGCCGTGCAGGACGGCCGCCAGGTCGAACTGCCCGACGACTGGATGCGCGACGGCAACCCCTGGGATGTGCCGCGCCCGGACATCCACTACCGGGTCGGCTTCGGCGGCAAGGTCGTGGACGAAGCCGGCAGCCGCCGCTGGATCCCGTCCGATCGCCTGCGCGCTGCCGCGTTCGATTTCATCGTCCCCGCCCATCACGGCGAGTCGGTGTCCACCCTGCGCCAGTGGGAAGCCAGCGCCGAGCAGCCGATCGACTTCGCCGCCTTCAGCCACGGCGACATGCAGCAGGCGGCGCGGCACCAGGTCGCGGCCGATGCCCTGAACTGGGTGCTGTATCCCGACGACAGCACCGATGCCGGCCGCGAGTTGCGCCTGAAGCAGGAAGCTTTTCTGGTCAGCGCGTCCTTGCAGGACCAGCTCGCCCGCCACCGGCATGAACATGGCAACGTCCACGACTTCGGCAAACGCAATGCCATCCACCTCAACGACACGCACCCGGCACTCGCCCCCGCGGAGCTGATGCGCCTGTTGGTGGATGAGCATGGCCTGGCCTGGAATGAAGCCTGGCAGATCACCCGCCAGGCGATCTCCTACACCAACCACACCCTGATGCCCGAGGCGTTGGAAACCTGGCCGCTGCGGCTGTTCGAACAGTTGCTGCCGCGGCACCTGGAAATCATCTTCGAGATCAACCGCCGTCTGCTCGAGGACGTGCGCACGCGCTTCCCGGGTGACGAAAGTCTTGCGGCGCGCGTCTCGCTGATCGACGAGTCCGGCGAGCGCAGGGTGCGCATGGCCGCGCTGGCCATTGTCGCCTCGCACAAGGTCAATGGCGTTTCCGCGCTGCACTCCAAGCTGATGGTGCAGACCATCTTTGCCGACTATGCGCGGTTGTTCCCCGACCGCTTCTGCAATGTCACCAATGGCGTCACGCCGCGACGCTGGCTGATGCAGGCCAATCCGGCGTTGTCGTCGCTGCTCGATGCACGCATCGGTACCGGCTGGCGTCGCGATCTGGACCAGTTGCAATCGTTACGCCCGCTGGCCGATGATGCCGACTTCGGGCGCGCGTTGCTGGCGGCCAAGCGCGAGAACAAACTGCGCCTTGCCGAATTGGTTGGACGCGAGCTGGGCATCGGCATTGACCCGGACAGCCTGTTCGACGTGCAGGCCAAGCGCATCCACGAATACAAGCGCCAGCTGCTGAACCTGCTGCACGTAGTGGCGCGCTACCAGGCCATCGTCGCCGATCCGTCGGCACCGATGGTGCCGCGCACAGTTATCCTGGCCGGCAAGGCCGCATCGGCCTACTACTCGGCCAAGCTGATCATCCGCCTGGCGCATGACATCGGCCGCGTCATCAATGCCGATCCGCGCACCGCCGGAAAACTCAAGTTGGTGTTCCTGCCGAACTATGGCGTCAGCCTGGCCGAAGTGATCGTGCCGGCGGCCGACCTGAGCGAGCAGATCTCCACCGCCGGCACCGAGGCGTCGGGCACCGGCAACATGAAGTTCACCATGAATGGTGCACTGACCATCGGCACCTGGGATGGCGCCAACATCGAGATGGCCGAGGCGATGGGGCCGGAGAACATGTTCGTGTTCGGTCTGCGTGCCGACGATGTGCGCCAGGTGAAGGCCCTGGGCTATGACCCGCGCCTGCACGTGGAAGAAAGCCGCGTGTTGCACTCGGTGCTCGATGCCATCGGTGGCGGCGCGTTCTCGCCGCAGGAGGAGGGCCGCTACCGCTCGCTGGTGGATGGCCTGCTGCAACAGGACAACTACCTGCTGCTGGCCGATTTCGCCGCCTATGTGGCTGCGCAGTCGCAGGTGGATGCGCTGTACGCCGATCCGGTCGCATGGGCGGCGCGTTGCACCTTGAACATCGCAGCCATGGGCAGCTTCTCGGCGGACCGGACCGTGGCCGAGTACCGCGACACCATCTGGGCTCCGCCCGCAGGCCGCTGATGACGACTCCGGTAGCGCCAGGTGTGTGGCGCGCCGCAGGGCGCCGACCGTGATCGGCGTCGGCGCGATCAACGCGCTGGTCGCGGGCAGGCACGCCGACCCGTTTTCCGTGCTTGGCCTGCACGCCGATGCCTCGGGTGCGCTGTGGATTCGCGCGCTGCTGCCGCAGGCCGATACGGTAGCGGTGCTCGATGCCGGCAGTGGCATCGTGCTGGCGCAACTGGCGCGACGCCATCCCCAGGGCCTGTTCGAGGCGCGCATCCCGCGCCGGCGCAAGCGCTTCGAGTACCGCCTGCGGGTGCGCTGGGACGATGGCAGCGAGCAGGACAAGGCCGACGCCTACGCGTTCGGCGCGCAACTGTCCGATGACGACCTGCACGCCCTGCGCGAAGGTCGCCATGTCCGCCCCTATACCGTACTTGGCGCGCATCCGGGCACCGTTGCGCGCGTGGATGGCGTGCGCTTTGCGGTGTGGGCACCAAACGCGCGGCGGGTCAGCGTGGTCGGCGAGTTCAATGGCTGGGACGGACGCCGGCATGCGATGCGGCTGCGCCATCTTGCCGGGGTGTGGGAGATTTTCGTCCCTCATTCGGGCATCGGCGATTGCTACAAATACGAGTTGGTCGGCGCCGACAACGCGCTGCTGCCGCTGAAGTCGGATCCCTATGCGTTTGCGAGTGAATTGCGCCCATCGACCGCGAGCCGGGTCGCGGCGTTGCCGCCGGCGCGCGCCTTGCCGAACGGTCGCGCACAGGCCAATGCGCGCAATGCGCCGATCACGATTTACGAAGTGCACGCCGCGTCGTGGCGACGTGGCGCCCATGGCGGCTTCCCGGACTGGTCGCAGCTCACCGCCACCTTGCCTGACTACGCGGCGTCCCTTGGCTTTACGCATGTGCAGTTGATGCCGGTCAGCGAACATCCCTTCGACGGATCCTGGGGCTACCAGGCGATCGGCCTGTACGCGCTGAGCGCACGCTTCGGCGACAGGGCCGGCTTCGATGCCTTCGTTGCCGCCTGCCATGCCCGCGGGCTGGGCGTACTGCTGGACTGGGTGCCCGCGCACTTCCCTTCCGACGCCCATGGCCTGGCCCACTTCGACGGCAGCACGCTGTACGAGTACGCCGACCCGCGCGAGGGCTTCCACCAGGACTGGAACACGCTGATCTACAACTTCGGCCGCAACGAAGTGCGCGACTACCTGGCCGGCAACGCGCTGTTCTGGCCGGAGCGATACGGCGTGGATGGCCTGCGCGTGGATGCGGTTGCGTCGATGCTGTATCGCGACTATTCGCGCAAGGCCGGCGAATGGATCCCGAACGCGCAGGGTGGGCGCGAAAATATCGAGGCCATTTCCCTGCTGCGCCGGGTCAATGAAACACTCGGGCTGGATGCACCGGGCGCGATCACCGTGGCCGAGGAGTCCACCGCCTTTCCCGGCGTGTCCGCGCCCACCAGCGCCGGCGGCCTGGGCTTCCATTACAAATGGAACATGGGCTGGATGAACGACACGCTGTCGTACATGCACGAGGATCCGGTGCACCGGCCCTGGCACCACGACAAGATGACCTTCGGGATGGTGTACGCGTTTTCCGAGAATTTCGTGCTGCCGCTGTCGCACGATGAAGTGGTGCACGGCAAAGGCTCGTTGCTCGGGAAAATGCCCGGTGACGACTGGCAGCGCTTCGCAAACCTGCGCGCCTACTACGGTTTCATGTGGGGACACCCTGGCAAGAAGCTGCTGTTCATGGGCCAGGAGTTCGCCCAGCCCGGCGAGTGGAACCACGACGCCGAACTGCCCTGGGTACTGCTCGACGACCCGCGCCACGCTGGCGTGCAACGCCTGGTCACCGACCTCAATCACCTCTACACAACGACGCCGGCACTGCACGCCCTCGATTGCGAACCGGCCGGGTTCCAGTGGCTGGTCGCCGACGACGCGGCGCAATCTGTACTTGCCTGGCTGCGCCGCGATGGCGCCGGCGGCATGGCCCTGGTGGCCTGCAACTTCACGCCACTGCCGCGCATGGCCTATCGGATTGGCGTTCCGGCTGGACCATCACGCTGGCGGATCGCGCTCGATTCCGACGCGGCGATCTATGGCGGCAGCGGCCACGTAACGACGGGCGGCGGCCGCGCCCGCGAGATCGTCGTGGATGCGGTGCCTACGCATGGCCAGCCCGGATCGATCCTGCTCGACCTGTCGCCGTTGGCGACGGTCTTCCTGCTGCCCGCCTGACCGCGCTTTTCGGTACCTTGACCGCTCCATGACCGAACCAATGCCCATTCCGACCACTGCGCTGGCCGCTGGCCTGCCCTATCCGATGGGCGCGCAAGCACGCGATGGCGGCGTCAACTTCGCGGTATTCTCCGAGCATGCCGAGCGTATCCAGGTCTGCGTGTTCGACGCCGAAGGACACGCAGAACTGGCGCGCAATGACCTCGACGGTCCGCACGACGGCATGTTCTGCGGCTTCCTTCCCGACGCTGGCCCCGGTCTGGTCTATGGCCTGCGCGCGCACGGCCCGCATCGCCCTGAGGCCGGGCTGCTGTTCAATCCGAACAAGTTGCTGCTCGACCCCTGCGCGCGGGAAATCCTCGGCAAGTTCCAGTGGGACGCCGCGCAACATGGCTACCCGGTCGGCGACCCGCAGGGACTGCGCGCGATGGACCTGGGCGACAACGCCGGCATCGCGTTGAAGGCCCGCGTGCCGGCGCCGCCATCAGCAGCCGCGCGCGCCGCGGCCATCCCGCGCCGCGCCGATGCCGACGTGGTGCTGTACGAAATGCACGTGAAGGGATTCACGATGCGCCATCCGGGCATTCCGGAGGCCCTGCGTGGCACCTATTCAGGCCTGGCGCACCCGGCAGCCATCGCGCACTTCCAGGCACTCGGCGTCACCACGTTGTCGCTGCTGCCCGTGCAATACGCGATTGACGAAGAACACCTCGCGCGGCGCGGCCTGCGCAACTATTGGGGTTACAACACCCTCGGCTTCTTCTGCCCCGAACCACGCCTGTCTTCGACACCAGACGATCCCGCCGCCACCTGCGCGGAATTCCGCGCGATGGTCGATGCCCTGCATGTCGCCGGTCTCGAGGTCGTGCTGGACGTGGTCTACAACCACACGCCCGAAGGCAGCGAACTCGGCCCGACGCTGAGTTTTCGCGGGCTGGACAACCCGAGTTGGTACCGGCTGTTGCGCGATGACCGCAGCCGTTGCGAAAACCTCACCGGCTGCGGCAACACGATCAATGCCGCGCATCCCAGGGTCACCGGGTTCATCCTGGATTCGCTGCGCTACTGGGTGCAGGACATGGGCGTGGATGGCTTCCGCTTCGACCTGGCGCCGGTGCTCGGGCGCAATCAGTATGGCTTCGATCCCAACGCCGCCTTCTTCACCGCCCTGCGCCAGGACCCGGTGCTGGCACGCGCGCGGATGATCGCCGAGCCCTGGGATGCCGGCCCGAATGGGTACCAGGTCGGCCGCTTTCCGGGTCGCTTCCTGGATTGGAACGATCGTTTCCGCGATGCCATCCGTGGCTATTGGCTGCATCGCGGCATTGATCGTGGCGAATTCGCGCGGCGCTTCACTGCCTCCGACGACCTGTTCCACCATGACCAGCGCCGGCCAACGGCATCGGCAAACTTCATCGCCGTGCACGACGGCTTCACCCTTGCCGACGTGGTGTCCTACTCGCGCAAGCACAACGAGGCCAACGGCGAGGGCAACAGCGATGGCCGCGACAACGAACTGAGCTTCAACTTCGGCGTCGAAGGGCCCACTTCCGCTCCCGACATCAACGCCCGACGGTTACGCGTGCGCCGTGCGATGCTGGCCAGCCTGCTGCTGGCGCAAGGCACGCCGATGCTGTGTGCAGGCGACGAAATCGGAAATAGCCAGCAGGGCAACAACAATGCCTACTGCCAGGACAACAGCATCGGCTGGCTGGATTGGTCCACGGCCGAGGACGACACGCGCGCCTTCGTCGCATCGTTGATCGCATTGCGCCGCGCCGAGCCGCTGCTGCACCAGGACCGCTGGTTCGCACCCGAAGACGCCGGCGATTTTGCGGCGAGCGTTGCCTGGCATCTGCCGGACGGCGAACTCCCTGCGATCCACGACTGGCACGACACGGCGGCCCTCGCGCTGGCGTGCACGCTGTCCCCCGCGCCGCACTCGAGCGGCCCGTCGGACCAGGCGCGCCTGATGCTGGTGTTCAATCCCGATCCCGCGCCGATACGTTTCGCGCTGCCACCCGGCCAATGGCAGGTGCTGCTCGACAGCAGCGCTGTCGGTGTCGCGCCTGCTACTGTCGCCCACGCAAACGCAATCGCAATCGCAATCGCAATCGCAAGCAGCAACGCCAGCATCGATGCACCTGCGCAATCGGTGCTGGTACTGCGCCAATCCCTTTCCCTCGTTCCGGACTGACCATGGACCTCGACCGCCGCGCAGCCGGCGTGCTGCTGCACGTCACCTCCCTCCCCGGCCCGCATGGCATGGGTGATTTCGGGCCGGCTGCCTACAACTTCATCGACTGGCTGGCGTCGGCTGGCCAGCGGCTGTGGCAGTGGCTGCCAAGCACGCCGATCGGTCCCGGTGACTCGCCGTACCAGGGTGTGTCGGCCTTTGCCGGCAGCCAGTGGATGGTGGCGCTGGAGCCGCTGGTCGAGCGTGGCTGGTTGGTGCAGCCCAAACTTCCAGACGATGGCTTTGAGCGCAGCCGGATTGACTACGGCCGGGTCTTGCCGTGGCGCGAGGCACAGTTGCGGGCCGCCGCCAATGGCTTCTTTGCCTCGGCAACGCAGAGCGAGCGGGATGAACACGAACACTGGTGCAAGACCCAGGCAGATTGGCTGCCGGACTATGCGCTGTTCATGGCAATCCGTTCGCCGCGCGGTGGCCAGCCGTGGTGGGAGTGGCCGGCCCCGTTGGCGCAGCGCGCACCCGAGGCGCTGGTACGGGCGCGCGAGCAATACGCCGATGAAATTGCCTTCTGGCGCTTCGTGCAGTGGTGCTTCGACTGGCAGTGCAAGGCGCTGCGCATCCACGCGCGCGCCCGCGATGTCTCCATCGTCGGCGACCTGCCGATTTTCGTCGCCCATGACAGCGCCGACTGCTGGTCGCGCCCCGACCTGTACTTCCTCGACAAGGATTTCATGACCACCGTAGTCGCCGGGGTGCCACCGGATGAACTCGGTCCCGATGGCCAGCGTTGGGGCAACCCGCTGTATCGCTGGGACCGGATGGCCGATGAAGGCTACGCCTGGTGGGCTGCGCGGGTGAAGCGCGCGCTCGATTCCGCCGATGTGATCCGCATCGATCACTTCCGCGGCTTTGCCGGCTACTACGAAATCCCGGCCAGTTCACCCACTGCGCGCGAGGGCACGTGGATTCCGGCGCCGGGCATGGACCTGTTCGCCGCGATCGCGCGCGAACTGGGGCCGCTGCCGATCATCGCCGAGGACCTGGGACTGATCACGCCGGACGTGATTGCACTGCGCGAAGCTTACAATTTCCCCGGCATGAAGATCCTGCAGTTTGCCTTCGGTGGCGACGGCAACCATGAGTTCCTGCCGCATACCTACCCGCGCCGCAGCATTGTCTACACCGGCACCCACGACAACGACACCGCGCGCGGCTGGTGGGACAATGCGCCCGTGCAGCAGCAGCGGTTCGCGGCCATCTACCTGGATGCCGACGCATCGAATGTGCACTGGAAGATGATCCAGTCCGCCTGCAATTCCGTCTCGGCGATGGCCCTGTACCCGATGCAGGATGTGCTTGGCCTGGGCGAGAGCCACCGCATGAACCGGCCCGGCAGCGGCGATGGCAATTGGACCTGGCGCTTCGACTGGCCGATGGTCGACGGCAGCGTCGCCACCCGGCTGGCCGGCATTGCCGCCACCAGCGGCCGCGGCCCGTTCCGGATTCCGGGCTGATGGCAGCGCGCGGATGAGTTCGTTTGGCTGGGGCATCGTCGGCCCGGGGCAGATCGCACATCGTTTTGCCGAGGCGGTGACGGGCTTGCCGGATACACAGATCGCCGCGGTGCAGGCGCGTGATCCTGCGCGCGCTGGCGAGTTCGCCTCCGCCTGGCCGCAGCCGCAGCCGGTCGCGATCCATGCGACGCTCGGTGCGCTGCTTGCTGACCCGAATGTCGACGCCGTATATGTCGCCACGCCACATGCCTTGCATGCCGAAGCCGTGCGCGCCGCCCTGCAGGCAGGCAAGCCGGTGCTGTGCGAGAAGCCGCTGGCGCCGACCGCTGCGCTCGCGCGCGAATTGACTGCATTGTCACGCGCACGCGGCGTGTTCCTGATGGAAGCGCTGTGGTCGCGCTTTCTTCCTGTCTATGCCGATGTCGGTGGCTGGCTCGAATCGGGCGCGATCGGCGCGGTGCGCGGTATCCAGTCCAGTTTCTGCTTCACGCCCGACTACGACGCGACCTCGCGCCTGTTCGATCCCGCGCTGGCCGGCGGTTCGCTGCTGGACCTGGGCGTGTACAACCTCAGCCTTACGCAATGGGTCATGCGCCGGGCTTTCGGCACTTGTCCGCCGGTCCTGCATTTCGACGCGCATGGCACGCTCGCGCCGACCGGCGTCGACCAGCATGTGGCGGCAACACTGGCCTTCGAAGGCGGCGTCTGCGCGCAATTCCAGTGCGGCTTCATCGGGCGATCCGATGACTCGCTGCGCATCCTGGGCGAGCGCGGGCACATCGTGGTGCCGGCGCGATTCCACGAAGCCACGCAGGCGATCCTGCATGTCGCCGACCAGTATCCGGTGCAGGTGGATCGGCCATTTGAGATCAATGGCTTCGAAGGCGAGATCGTCGAGACCATGCGCTGCATGGCCGCAGGCGAAATCGACAGCCCGGTAATGCCGCAGGCCGATACGCTGGCCGTCGCCGAATGGATGGATACCATCCGCGCGCGCATCGGCGTGCGCTACCCGTTCGACTGAGCCGTGCAGCCCCTGCCCCGCCCGCGCCTGGTCGCTGTCGCCTGGCCGCTGATGGCCGAGCTGGTGCTCGGCTTTGGCGTCGGCCTGCTCGGCCTGTGGCTGGCCTCGCGCGAATCCGATGTCGCCTCGGCGGCGTTTGCGCTGTCGAACAATGTGCTCGGCGCCTTCTTCCTGCTGTTTCGCATCGTCAGCATGGGCGTGAGCGTGGTGATCACGCAGAACCTGGGTGCCGGCCATCGCGATGGCGCCGATCGCCTGGCACGCGCCTCACTCGGCGCCAGCACCTGGCTTGGCCTGCTCGCCGCGACAGTGGTGTTCTTGAGCGCCGGCCCATTGCTGGCCCTGCTCGATGCGCCCACGCCGGTTCGCCTGCTCGGCCAGCCGTACCTGCAGGTGCTGGCCTTTGCCCTGCTGCTGGATGCCTACAACGCCAGCATGTCGGCGGTGATGCGCGCACACCTGCGCACCCGCGATGCGATGTTCAACATCCTGGCGATGCATTCGGTGCACTTGCTGCTGTGCCTGCCCTTGATGCGCGGCGTGGGCAGCTGGCATGGCTTCGGCCTGCCCGGCTTTGCGATTGCGATGGCGATCAGTCGCGCGGTCGGCATGGGCGCGCACCTGTGGCTGTGGAAGAAGCGGCTGCACCTGGTCCCGATCCTGCACGACTGGTGGCAGTTGCACCGCGGCGTGCTCGGGCCGGCGCTGCATATCGGCTTGCCCGGCGCGGCCGAGGCGATCGCCTATCGGTTGGCCATGCTCGCGTCGCTCACCGTGGTGGCCGGGCTCGGCGCCGGAACGTTGGCGACCCATGCCTACGCGTCACAGCTGATGACGGTGATCGTGCTGTTCACGGTATCGATCGGTTTTGCCGGCGAGATCCTGGTCGGCCATCTGATTGGCGCGGGCAAGCTGCACGAGGCCGACCGCATGGTCCGGCGCAGCCTGTTCATCGGCTGGGGCGTGTCGTTCGCGCTCGCGGTCACCGCGGCGGCAACCGCGCCGTGGTCCCTGCAGCTGTTCACCCACGACCCGGCGATCATCCGCAGTGCCACGACGCTGATGTGGATTACTGTCCTGCTCGAACCGGGCCGCACCTGCAACGTGATCGTGATCAATGCGCTGCGCGCCACCGGCGATGCACGGTTCCCGGTCGTGGTCGGCGCGATTTCCATGTTGCTGATCATGGCTGGCGGTTCATGGCTGCTGGGCAAGCATTTCGGCCTGGGCCTGGTTGGCGTGTGGATCGCCTATGCCATCGACGAGTGGGTGCGTGGCCTGATCATGGTCTGGCGCTGGTTCGCCCGCGGCTGGGTCGGCGTGGCCCGGACTGCGCGCCGCCGCGTCATCCGCCAACGGCGCGAACTGGTTACCTCCCCGGCGCTGCTCGTCCCGCGCTAGATTAGGCAGGCTGTGCCAGGCGCATTGCACAGGAGATCCCCATGCCCTCATTCCGACTGCCGAGCATCCTTGCCATCCTCATTGTGCTCGGCACCCTGACAACAGGGCTCGCGCGCGCCGATGACCGGCCGCATTCCGCCGGCCCCGGCGTGCATGTGCTGCCCGTGCCGCTGGCAATGCCTGGCCTGGACCGCACGCGCACCATCCGCATCTACCTGCCGCCAAGCTATGCGACCAGCCACAAGCGCTATCGCGTGCTGTACATGCACGATGGCCAGAATCTGTTCGACGACGCGACGTCCTTTGTCGGCGAATGGGGCGTGGACGAGACGATGGACGCACTCGCCAAGTCGGACGGCATCGAGCTGATCGTGGTCGGCATCGACCACGGCGATGCGGAACGCATCCATGAATTGACGCCCTGGTCCAACCCGAAGTATGGCCAGGCGCAGGGCAGGCAATACATGGACTTCGTGGTCGGGACGGTGAAGCCATACATCGACAGCCACTACCGCACCCGGCCCGCGCGCAAGGACACCGGAATCATGGGCAGCTCGCTCGGCGCGCTGGTCAGCCACTACGCCATCTACAAGTACCCGGACGTGTTCTCGAAGGCCGGTGTCATCTCCCCGTCGTTCTGGTTCTCCGACCAGGCCTATGCAACCGTCGTGCCGGGCGCACTGCGCAAGGACACACGCATCTACATGTCGATTGGCGACAAGGAGGGCGAGACCGAAAACGACAAGGATGTGAACAAATACGTCCAGGACACGCTGCGCATGGAGACGCTCGAGCGCGCCGCGGACCCCCGGCACCTTGCCCTGCAGGTCCACGTGATCCCCGGCGGGAAGCACAACGAGGGCACCTGGCGCGCCGAGCTTCCCCGTGCGATCCGTTACCTGTTCGGCAGCAGGCACTGAGCCCATCGAGGGATGGCTGCTTCTCCTGTAGATAAACTACGGTCACGCTGACGGTGATCACGGTGAAATTGGGCATCGCGGCAGGTTTCACGCCGCGTTGATGTAGTAAAGTTACGACGATGCGCGCCGCGCCTGCCGACAATCCGTCCCGTCGCTCCGACCCCCCCGGAACCCGACTGCGCGCGCGCGCATTTTGTGCGGCGGCGCTGCTGGCGCTTTCGCTTGCCCTGCCCGGGGCGACCCTCGCGAGGTCCGCGCCAGCGGGCGCAGGGCCTGCCGAGGCCAGCCGGGCGGACTGCGATGCGCCAGCCTTCGACCGGCTCCTCGTCGCTCCGCGACCGAATGCCGGCCTGCCCGGCGAAGCCCGGGCCTACTGGCTGTCGCGCGCCGTGCTCGCGTGGCCGGGCGGCGGCGGACCCGGTCGCTTCCGGCTGCACGTCTCGCGCGACGGACAGCTGGAACTGCGCGATGGCCGCGTGCGGGGCGCCGACACGACACTCACCTTGTCTCCCGCCACCGTCGAGCTTCCTCCCCCTGTGCTCGCCAACTATCGCTTCGTCGGCGATGGCCCCCGCCTGTCGCTGCCCACGGCTGCGGTGGGCGACGTTCGCGCATTGCTGCAGGGCCAGATCCTGCTGACCCGTGAAGACGCCAGCGGAAACGTCCTTGCCAGCACCAGGCTGCAAACGCCTGGCGCACTCGATAACCTCTATGGCGATGCCGCAGCCGACACACCCTTGGGTCCACGGTTCAGTGCCGAGGGAGAGCTGCAGCTTTCGGTCTGGGCGCCCACTGCACGTGCGGTCGCGGCCTGCTTCTATCCGGGCGACCAGGCCACCGCGACATCGGTGCTCCCGCTCAAGCGCGATATCGCCAGCGGCGCCTGGCACATGCAGGCGGCGCAAGCCCCGGGGAGCTACTACCTGTTCCTGGTGGATGTTTTCGTGCCCGGCATCGGCGTGGTCCGCAATCGCGTCACCGATCCCTATTCGGTTGCCTTGGGTGCCAACTCGCATCGCAGCCAGGCGCTGGACCTCGACGATCCGGCGCTCGCACCTGCTGGCTGGTCCAGCGACCGTGTGCCGGCCACCGTGTCGGCGACGCCGGACATGTCCATCTACGAACTGCACGTGCGCGATTTCTCGATCAGCGACGACAGCGTGCCCGCGCCACACCGCGGCAAATACCTGGCCTTCACTGACACCGACTCGCGCGGCATGCGCCACCTGCATGCACTCGCCCAGGCCGGACTGACCGACCTGCACCTGCTGCCAGTGTTTGATTTCGCAACGGTACCGGAAGTCGGCTGCACGACCGTGACCGCGACCGGCGCACCCGATGGCGAGGCACAGCAGGCTGCGGCCATGGCCGGTGCGGCCAGCGACTGCTTCAACTGGGGCTACGACCCGGTCCACTACAGCGTGCCCGAGGGCAGCTATGCCAGCACCGCACACGACGGCGCCGTGCGCATCCGCGAATTCCGCGCGATGGTGCAGGCGCTGCACGCCGCAGGCCTGCGCGTGGGCATGGACATGGTCTACAACCACATGACGGCGTCCGGGCAGCGCGAATTCGCGGTGCTCGACCGCATCGTACCCGGCTACTACCAGCGCCTCGACGACAAGGGCGTGGTCGCGCGCTCGACCTGCTGCGACAACACCGCCACCGAGCACCGGATGATGGCCCGGCTGATGGAAGACTCGGTGGCGCTGTGGGCGAGTGCGTACCACGTTGACTCGTTCCGCTTTGACCTGATGGGCCACCAGCCGCGCGCGGCGATGGAAGCACTGCGCGACAGGTTGCGCAGGGAGTCCGGCCACGAGCCATCGCTGATCGGCGAGGGCTGGAATTTCGGCGAAGTCGCCAATGGTGCGCGCTTCGTGCAGGCGTCGCAGCTGTCGCTCAACGGCTCGCGCATCGGCACCTTCAGCGACCGCGGGCGCGATGCCCTGCGCGGCGGCGGCGCCGGCGACAGCGGCGCGGCGCTGGTCGCCAACCAGGGCTGGCTCAACGGCCTGGTGTACGCACCCAACGCATCGGCCGCCACCCGCGATCCGGTCGCGTTGCTGCGTGCCGCCGACATGGTTCGCGTGGGCCTGGCCGGTTCGTTGCGCGACTTCCCGATAAACACCTTCGACGGCGCGCACACGACCCTTTCGCAGATTTCCTACGGCGGTTCCCAGCCAGCCGGCTACGCAAGCCAGCCATCCGAAGTGGTGAACTACGTCGAGAACCACGACAACCAGACCCTGTTCGATATCAACGTGTACCGGCTGCCGCGCGACACATCGCGCAACGACCGCGCCAGGGTGCAGGTGCTGGGCATGGCGGTGGTCGCCTTCAGCCAAGGCATTGCCTACTTCCACGCCGGCGTGGACCTGCTGCGCTCCAAGTCGCTGGATCGCAACAGCTACGATTCCGGCGATGCGTTCAACCGGCTCGACTGGAGCGGACAGGACAATGGCTTCGCCGAGGGCCTGCCTCCGAAGAACGACAACGGTCGCGATTGGGACCTGATGCGACCCCTGCTGGTGGATGCATCGATCAAGCCGACCCCGGATGACATCACCTTCGCGCGCGACGCCTTTCGCGATCTGCTGCGGATCCGCGCAAGCACGCCCCTGTTCCACCTGCGTAGCGCCCACGAAGTGGCGCAACGTCTGAGCTTCCCCAACACCGGACCCGGACAGAACCCCCTGGTGATTGCCGGTGTGCTCGATGGCGCCGGTCTGCCCGATGCAGTGTTCGATACGCTGGTTTATCTTTTGAATGTATCGCCAACCACGCAATCGCTGGTTGTACCGGCGCTGGCCGGACACACCCTGGTCCTTCATCCCGTGCTGGCCGCGGCATCGGCGGCCGACCATGCGCGCCTGGCCGGCGCGCATTTCGACCCCGCCAGTGGTCGATTCGACCTTCCGCCGCGCACAGCGCTGGTCTATGTGCTGCCACGTCCATGACAATACGCCCCGTGACTACCCTCGATACCCTCCTGCTGTTCGGCGCGACCGGCGACCTGTCGCGTCGCTACCTGATCCCCTCGGTCGCGCACCTGATGCGCGACCGCCTGTTGCCGCCGGACTTCCGCCTGGTCGCGATCGGTCGGCAGGACATGGATTCGGACGCCTTCCGCGCCTGGCTGCGCGGGGAACTGCCAGAACAGGTCGCGCGCAATGGCGCCGCCTTCGAGCAGCTGCTCGCGGTTACGCACTACGTCGCGGCGGACCTGTCCAACCGCGACGCGATGGCGAAGGCGCTGTCGCCGTTCGCTGATCGCCCGGCGGTCAGCTACCTGGCCATCCCGCCGGATCTGTTCATCGCCACCTGCGAAGGCCTGCAAGCCGCAGGACTGCTCGAGACTCCGTCGCGGGTCGTGCTGGAAAAACCGATCGGCAGCGACCTGGCCTCGGCGCGCGTGATCAATGCCAGCCTGCGCAGCTTCGCCGATGAAGACCGGATCTTCCGCATCGACCATTACCTGGGCAAGGCGCCGGTGCAGAACCTGCTCGCGCTGCGCTTCGGCAATACGCTTCTGGAGGCGGTCTGGCACCACCGCTGGATCGAGTCGGTGGATATCCTGGTCGCGGAAACCGCCGGCGTGGATGGCCGCGAGGGCTACTACGCGCGCTATGGTGCACTGCGCGACATGGTGCAGAACCACATGCTGCAGCTGCTGGCATTGATCGCGATGGAGCCGCCGTCCTCGCTTGACGCCGGCAGCCTGCGCGAGGAAAAGCGCAAAGTGCTGCGCTCGCTGCGGCCGATGCGAATGGCCGACGTGGCGCGCGACACCGTGCGCGGTCGCTATGACGACGGCGTGGTGGATGGCCGCGCAGTGCCGGGCTTCAAGCACGATCGCGATACCGAAACTTTCGTCGCCCTGCGCGCAAGCATCGACAACTGGCGCTGGGCAGGCGTGCCGTTCCGCCTGGTCACCGGCAAGCGCCTGGCGCAGCGCACCACCCAGGTGCTGGTCTCGTTCAAGCCGGTCTCGCACTGGATCTTCGACAAGCCGCCGCATGGCGGCGCGGTGCCCAATCGCCTGTTGATGCGGCTGCAGCCGGAAGAAACCATCGATCTGGGCCTGATGGGCAGCCTGGCCGCGCCCGAGTGGGGCGGCACGCAACTGCAGCCGATGACGCTCGACCTCAACATGCCGGTCAGCACGCAGCGCCGGATCGCCTACGAGCGATTGCTGCTGGATGCGCTGCATGGCAACCAGGCGCTGTTCGTCACCGGCGAGGAAGTGGAAGCCGCGTGGGCATGGATCGACAGCATCAGCGCCGCCTGGGACGAATGCGGGCAGGCCGCCAAGCCGTATCCGGCTGGCTCCTGGGGTCCGGCGGAGGCCAGCGATTTCCTGCCCGTGACGGTGCCCGGATCCAGTCGTCCGGTGGCAGGCCCATGAGCGGGCGGCGCGGCGGCGCGGCGCTGGCAATGCTGGCCGACATTGGCGGTACCAATGTGCGCTTCGCGCTGGCCGAACTGGAATCACCGGCGCCGCTGCTGAGCGATACGGTCCGGCAATACGAGGTGGCCGACTTCCCGAACCTGCACACCGCCGGCCTGCATTACCTGGAACAGATGCATGCGCCGCGTCCCGGCACCGGCGTGTTCGCCGTGGCCGGGCGCATTGATGGAGACCTGGCGCGCATCACCAACCATCCCTGGCTGATTTCGTGCGGCGAAACCGCCAAGGCGCTCGGCCTGGCAACGCTCCGGCTGGTAAACGACTTTGCCGCGCAGGCGATGGCGGTCGAGTTGCTCGATGGCGATGACCTGGTGCGCCTGGGCGGACCCGGCTGGCGCCACCCGCCGGCGGAACGCTCGACCTTTGCGGTGATCGGGCCGGGCACAGGCCTGGGCGTGAGCGCGCTGATCGTTCGCGAAGGCCGCGGCATCGCCCTGGAAACCGAGGGTGGGCATGTCGCCTTCGCACCGCATGACGCCCTCGAGGTGGCGGTGCTCTCGCGCCTGGTCGCCCGCTTCGATCGCGTCTCCAATGAGCGGCTGATCAGCGGTGGCGGCCTGGTCAATATCCACCGTGCGCTGTGCGAGATCGATGGCGTCCCGGTGGGCGAACTGCGGCCGCGCGACGTCACTGCGGCAGCGGCGTCCGGCGATGCGCGCGCAGTCCGCGCGCTGGACGTGTTCTGTGCGGTGTTCGGCGCCGTCACCGGCGACCTGGTGCTGACGCTGGGTGCATGGGATGGCGCCTTCCTCACCGGTGGACTGGTGCCGCGCCTGCTGCCGCAATTGCAGGCATCCGAGTTCCACGCCCGCTTCGTCACCAAGGGCCGCTTCGCCGATGCCATGGCGCGGGTGCCGATCATGGCCGTCGTGCATCCACAGGCTGGCCTGCTCGGTGCCGCTGCATTCGCCGCGCAGGATTACGCGCTTGCAGCCGGCCTCGCTCATCGGACCGTGGACTGACATGGCCGACGGCATGCCCCCGACCAATCCCCCGTTGTTCTACAGCCATGCCAACCTGGCCGACTGGACGCGCGCTGCTTGCACGGACATCGCCGGTGTCTTGCGTCGTGGCCTGCGCGAAGATGCCGCGGCGCGACTGTTGCTGTCCGGCGGCAGCACGCCGGCGCCGGTCTATCGCGCGCTTGCGCTGCAGAAGCTGGAATGGCACAGGGTCTGCGTCGGACTGGTGGACGAGCGTTGGCTACCGGTCGGTGATCCGGACACCAATGGCTTCCTGATCGGCGAGACCCTGATGCAGGCCGCGGCCGCCGCGGCGGAGTTTTCTCCCCTGCTCCACGACGGTGCAACCCTGGCCGAGTGCGTGGCAGCGGCCAACGCGGGCACGCCTTCGAACATGCCGACCCTGCTGGTGCTGGGCATGGGCCCGGACGGCCACACGGCGTCCCTGTTTCCCGGCATGGCCGGCTTTGATGCCGCGCTTTCCGATCCGGCCGAATACCTTGCCGTTGACGCGAGTGGTTGTCCGGTGGCCGGCGACTGGCCGATGCGCATCACCCTCGGCGCCGCTGCCTTGGTCCGGGCGAGCCAGCGGATCCTGCTGATCCGCGGCGATGACAAGCGGGCTTTGTTCCAGCGCGCGCTCGATGGAATCGACGCCCGCGAGTTCCCCGTGCGCCTGGCCTTCCACGGCAACACGCCGCTGCGCGTCCATTGGTGCCCCTAGATGTCCCTGCATCCGATCCTGCACGAGATCACCGAGCGCATCCGCGCACGCAGCCGCCGCACCCGCGAGGCCTACATCGAGGGCATCGAGGCCATGCGCGCCGCCGGTCCGTCGCGGCACCGGCTCAGTTGCGCCAACCTTGCACACGGATTCGCCGCGGCCGAAGGCGACAAGCCGCGGCTGCGCGGCGATGCCACGCCCAACCTCGGCATCATCACTGCCTACAACGACATGCTCTCGGCGCACCAGCCGTTCGAGGACTATCCGAGCCGCATCCGCGCGGTGGCGCGCGCACTCGGCGCAACCGCGCAGGTGGCGGGCGGCGTGCCGGCAATGTGCGACGGCGTGACGCAGGGGCGCGCGGGCATGGACCTGTCGCTGTTTTCGCGCGACGTCATCGCGCAGGCCACGGCGATTGGCCTGAGCCATGACATGTTCGATGCGGTGCTGTGCCTTGGCGTGTGCGACAAGATCGTGCCCGGCCTGCTGATCGGCGGACTGGCCTTCGGCCATCTTCCGATGGTGTTCGCGCCGGCCGGGCCGATGACACCTGGCCTGTCGAACAAGCAGAAAGCCGAGGTGCGCGAGCGCTTCGCCGCCGGGCTGGCCACGCGCGAGGAGTTGCTCGAGGCCGAGGCCGCGTCCTACCACTCGCCTGGTACCTGCACGTTTTACGGCACGGCCAATTCCAACCAGGTGTTGCTCGAGGCAATGGGTCTGCAGTTGCCGGGTGCGTCCTTCGTCAATCCTGGAACGCCGCTGCGCGACGCGCTGACCGATGCCGCGACCACGCGCGCGCTGGCGCTGACCGACCTGGGCAACGACTATCGACCGATCGGCCGGCTGGTGGACGAACACGCCATCGTCAATGCCATCGTTGCACTCGCCGCCACCGGTGGTTCCACCAACCACACCATCCACTGGATCGCCGTCGCCCGTGCCGCCGGCATCGTGCTGACCTGGGATGACATGGATGCAATCGCACAGGTGGTGCCGCTGCTGGCACGCGTGTATCCGAACGGTGCTGCCGATGTGAACCGGTTCTCGGCTGCGGGCGGCATCGGTTTCGTGTTCCGCGAGTTGCTCGACGCCGGCCTCATGCACGGCGACATCGCCACCATCGCCGATGGAGGCATGGCCGACTACGCGCGCGAGCCGCGGCTGTTGGGTGCCGGCGTGTCCGAAGCCGGCCTGCCGGGCGGCGGGCTGACCTGGGTGGACGGCCCGGCGGTCAGCGGCGACGAGACGGTGGTGCGCCCTGCGTCCCATCCCTTCGAAGCCACCGGAGGCCTGCGCCTGGTGCAGGGCAAGCTCGGCCGCGCCATGATGAAGCTGTCCGCCGTCGTGCCCGAACAACGCATCATCGAAGCGCCGGCCGTGGTGGTCGACAACCCGCAGGCGCTCAATCGCCTGCACGCAGCCGACGCCCTGCCGCGCGATTTCGTCGCCGTGGTGCGTTTCCAGGGACCACGTGCCAATGGCATGCCCGAGATGCACAGCCTGACGCCACTGCTCGGCATGATGCAGAACCAGGGCCGGCGCGTGGCGCTGGTCACCGATGGCCGCCTGTCCGGCGCCTCCGGAAAAATCCCCGCCGCCATCCACGTCACGCCGGAGGCTGCTGCGCGCGGTCCGCTGGCAAGGCTGCGCGATGGCGACGTCATTCGCATCGATGGCGAGGCGGGCGTGCTCGAGGTGCTGGTGGATGCGGAGGAGTTTGCTGCGCGGCGTCCCGACCGCGACACCACGCCACCGGCGCAGGACCTTGGCCGCAACCTGTTCGCATTCAACCGCGCCATGGCATCGCCCGCCGACCAGGGCGCGCTGTCGATCAGTTGTGGGCCGCTGCTGCCCGAGCGCCACGGCGAGCAGGACGTGGACACTGAATATGCGCTCGGCGCCGGCCGCGAGGCCGCCAATGCGCCACATGAAGCAGGGGACGCCTGATGGACTCGACGCATGACGCCGTGCTGGCACGGCAACCGCAGGCGCTCGCGCTGCTGCGTGCCGCCGGCATCCTGCCAATCCTCACCGTGGACAGTGTTTCGCAGGCGCAGGCGATTGCCGATGCGTTGCTCCAGGGCGGACTGCACAGCATCGAGCTGACCTTGCGCACGCCTGCTGCGCTGGAGTCGATTGCCGCGCTCAAGCGTTCCTTTCCGACCCTGTGCATCGGTGCGGGAACCGTCGTTGAACCCGACCATGTGCGCGCCGCAGAAGACGCGGGCGCGGACTTCATCGTTACGCCGGGCACGACGCCGGCACTGCGCGACGCCCTGGTTGCATCCACGCTTCCGGTGGTTGCCGGCGCCGCGACGCCAAGCGAAGTTCTGGTGCTGGCGGAGTTGGGGTATCGCGTGGCCAAGCTGTTCCCGGCCGCTGCCGTCGGCGGAGCGACCATGCTCAAGGCGCTGCAGGGGCCGATCAGCGAGATGCGTTTCTGTCCGACCGGGGGCATCGGCGAGAACGACGCGGCTGCCTATCTCGCCCTGCCCAACGTTGCCTGCGTCGGCGGCTCATGGATGCTGGCGCCGGCCTGGATCGCGGCCGGCGAGTTTGGGAAAGTGCGCGACAGCGCGGCGCGTGCACGCACAATCGTGGATTCGCGCATTTAGGAAATCACCTCACGGCGCTCGTGCAGCGCTTTGAAATCAATTTGTGCTGCGCGCGCGCCGCTAGGACATCAACTTGCGGTGCGCACGCACCGACATCACGATCCCGAATCCGGCCAGCAATGACACTGCCGAGGTGCCACCGTAGCTCAGCAGCGGCATCGGCACGCCGACCACCGGCAGCAGGCCAACCACCATGCTGCCGTTGACCAGTACATAGACCGAGAACGTCATTGCCAGTGCGCCCGCCAACAGTCGCGAGTAACCATCGCGCACGTTCGCGGCGATCCACAGGCTGCGCCCGACGATGAACAGATACAGCGCGAAGATGACGCTGACACCCAGCCAGCCCCACTCCTCGGACAGCACCGAGAACGCGAAATCAGTGGTGTGCTCGGGCAGGAAATCCAGATGCGCCTGGCTGCCCTGGCCGAAGCCCTTGCCGAGCATGCCGCCCGAACCGATCGCAATCTTGGACTGGATGATGTTCCAGCCCGCGCCCAGCGGATCGGACTCCGGGTTGAGGAACATGAGGATGCGGTCTTTCTGATAGGGCATCAGGAACATCCATGCCAGCGGCATGGAACTGATGCCTAGCCCGGCGAACAGCCCGATCCGCCACCACGCAATGCCCGCCAGGAACAGCGTGAATGCACCGGATGCCGCCACCAGCATGCCGGTGCCGAGGTCGGGCTGCAGGATGATCAATCCGACTGGCACGCCGATGATCAGCGCGCACATCAGCAGGCTGCCCCAGCTTGGCGGCAAGGCCACGCGATGCAGGTACCACGCCACCATCATCGGCACGCTCAGCTTGAGCAACTCGCCGGGCTGCAGGTAGAACAAGCCCAGGTTGATCCAGAGCCGTGCGCTGCGGCCGGAGCCGAATGCAAACACCAGCGGCAACAGCGCGAGTGTCGCCGCGAACACAATCGGCGTCCAGATCCGCAGGCGTCCCGGCGACACCCGCGACAGCAGGATCATCACGCCGATGCCGGCCAGGAACCGGACGCCTTGTGCGATGACCACGTGGGCATCCCCGCCGCCGGCGCTCCACTGCACCACCAGGCTTGCACCCATTACCGCGCACAGCGCGCCGAACAGCGGCCAGTCCACCTTGTCCAGGAAATCGAGCAGCATTTCGCGCAGCACGCCCAGCATCAGTCTGTCCCCGCAGGGTCGGTGGGCGGCGGCTGTGTGCTCGCGCCAGGTGGCATGCCGACCGCGGTCGGCACGGCATCGCCAGTGCGGGTTGCCGCGGCGCCGGGTACCTGCGTCGGCGCGGCTGCACCAGGCACCTGCGTCGGCGCGGCTGCACCAGGCACCGGCACGACCGGCGCCCCTGAAGGCAGCGCCACGCTGCTGCTCTTCGGCAGCAGGTAGGCATCGATGATCGCGCGTGCAATCGGCGCCGCCGAACTGGCGCCGAAGCCACCATGCTCGACGATTACCGCGACTGCGATGGTCGGGTCATTCGCAGGCGCATAAGCAATGAACAGAGCCTGGTGCCGCAGGTTGAGCGGCAAGCTGTGCGGATCCAGGCGCATGTTGTTCTTGTTGCTCACCACTTGCGCAGTACCGGTCTTGCCCGCCATGAGGTAAGGCAGCGTCGCACCGATCGCACGCGCCGTGCCGGTCGGCCCGTGCAGAACGGCGACCATGCCTTCCCGCACCGACGCAAGATGTGCCGCATCGCTGGAGATGATGACCGCGGCGGGTTGCGGCTCATGCTTCCAGGGCGCATCAAAGCTGCTGCGGGCCGAGCGCAAAAGATGCAGGCGGTGTCGCTGTCCGTTGTCGGCCAGCGAGGCAGTGCCCTGGGCGAGCTGCAATACCGTGGCCTTCCAAAGCCCCTGGCCGATCCCCGCGTTCACCAGGTCTCCGGCATACCAGCCCTGGCGCCAGCGCTTCTGTTTGTATTCTGGCGACGGAAGGATGCCGCTGCTTTCGCCGATCAGGTCGATGCCGGTGGGCTGGCCGAAGCCGTAGCGACCCATGTATTCGTCGAAGCGCTTGACGCCCATGTCCAGCGCCAGCTGGTAGTAGTAGGTATTGACCGATTGCGCGATCGACTCCTTCAGGTCAACCCAGCCGTGTCCGCCGGCGTGCGCATCGCCGAAGCTGCGGCCCCTGCCATTGATGCGGAACGTACCGGTGGACAGGATGCGATCCTGCGGCTTGCGCAATCCCGTCTCCAGGCCGGCCAGTCCCATGAACGGCTTGATCGTCGAGCCCGGTGGCGAGCCGCCATGCAGGTTGCGGTCGAACAGCGGCACGGAAAGATTCTTCGTCAACGCGTTGTAGTCTGCATGCGAGATGCCGTTGACGAACAGGTTCGGATTGAACTGCGGCAGGCTTACCATCGCCAGCACTTCGCCGGTCTTCGGATCCACCGCAACCGCTGCGCCATCGCGGTCACCGAACGCCTGCACGGCCGCCAACTGCAGGTCGGCGTCAATGCTCAGCAGCAGGTCCTGCCCCGGCTGCGAAGGCACGTTGTTGACCACGCGCAGGGCGCGCCCTTCGACATTGGTCTCGACGTTCTCGTAGCCGATCTCGCCGCGCAGGCGGTCTTCGTACATGCGCTCGAGACCGGACTTCCCGACATGGGTGAGCGCGGTGTACTTGCTATCGCCGAGGGCTTCGAGATCTTTCGCATCCAGTCGGCCGACATAGCCGACCACGTGCGCGAACAGGTCGCCGTACGGATAACGACGGGTCAGGTACGGCACGACATCCACGCCCGGGAAGCGGTGCCGGTTGACGGCGAGCCGGGAGCGATCTTCCTCGCTCAGGCGCAGCTTGAGCACCACCGGCCGGAACCCCCGCGTTACCTTGCGCGTGGACTCGAACTGCTGCATTTCATCGGTGCTGATGCCGATCAGTTCGTTGAGGCCATCGAGTGTCTGGGCAAGGTTTCCAGTCTGTTCCGGCACGACCTCGAGCCGATAGGCGGGGACGTTGTCGGCCAGCAGCTTTCCGTTCCGATCGAAGATCAACCCGCGCGCCGGCACCACCGGCCGCGGCTTGATCCGGTTGGCCTCCGAGCGCGTTTTGTATTCCTCGTGCTGCAGAACCTGCAGGCGGAAATAGCCAAAGCACAGGCCCGACAGTGCGACCGCAATCCCGAGGAAACCGACCAGGGCGCGCCGCTGGAACTGGGCGGCCTCGACCTGCGGGTTCTTCATCAGCTGGCGCCGGTTGCCGCGCATTGGCTCAGCTGCGCTCGCGTGCGCGCAATCGCGCAAGGTCGATCAGCACGTACATCCAGGGCCACAGGAGGATGGCAATCGCGGGTGCAAACAGGTTCACCGTCGGCATCTGCGGCAAGGCGAAGGCCATGTGCAACAGCGCAACCACTGCCCTGTCCACGAACAGCAACATGCCCACGGCCACCGCCTGTTGCCAGAGCGGGAAGAAACGCAATCGTGCGCGGAAACGCTGCACCAGCGAGACCAGCAGCACCAAACGGAAGGCCTGCTCGCCAAGCGGCGACGCAGATGCCAGGTCGGCCAGCAGCCCCACCAGGAACGCAACGCCGAAACCCACGGCAAGTGGCGTTTCGATTGCCCAGTACACCAGGACCATCGCCAGCAGGTACGGACGGAACGGCTGCAGCATTTGCGGCAACGGAATGATCTCGAACAGCAGCCCGAGAAAGAGGCTGACCAGCATCGTGCCGCGCGTCGGAGCCTTGATCATTGCTTCGCCTTGGGAGCGGGCGGGGCTGCATCCGCTCCTGCGGCCAGTGCTTCGAGCGTGGCCGTGGCTGCGCGGTTGGCAGCGTCGCTACCCGGAGGTGCCGCCGGGCCCACATCCACATCGGGCGGCAGGTTGGACACCAGCAGGACTTCGTTGCCGCGTTCGAGGTGGGCAGCCGGGCGCGCCTCGCCGATGACGAACAGGCGCAACTTGTCAGCACGCAGTCCGCTCACCGTGCCGACCGGGAAGCCGGCAGGAAAGCGGCCACCGATCCCCGAGGTGATCAGCACATCGCCTTCGCGGATGTCGGCGCTCTGGGGAATGTTCGGCAATGCCAGGCGATCGGTGCTTCCGGTGCCGTAGGCGATGGTGCGCAGGCCGGAGCGCGCCACCTGCACGGGCACGGCGTGGTCGGGGTCAGTCATCAGCAGGGCGATCGCGCGATGCGGCGTGACTTCAATGACCTGCCCGAGCACGCCACCCGAGTCCACCAGTGCCTGGCCGATGCGCACGCCATCGTCGCTGCCGCCATCGAGCACGATGCGCTGGCGGAACGGGTCGAGGTCGACGTCGAGGATGCCGACCAGGTGCACGTCGAGTCCGTAGCCGCGCGTGCCGCCGAGCAATCCGCGCAGCCTGGTGTTTTCCGCGGCAACGGCCTCAAGGCGCCGGTTGCGCGCCTGGACGATTTCGACCTGGCGGGTGAGGCGTTGGTTGTCAGCCTGCAGGCTGCTGCGCAGCGACAACTCCTCGGTGGCGGCGCGATACAGCCGCAACGGGGAAGCGGCGACCAGCCAGAGTGGCGCGGTGGCCATCGCGAGCTTGTCGCGGGCCAGTCGACCGTAGCCCGCGTGCTGGTCGGCGATCATGAGCGCAACCGACAACCCGAGGTAGAACAGCAAAGGCAGCACCGACAGCGCGCTGTCGCTCAACCGTGATGTGTTCTTTCCGGCATAGCCCACGCGTCGATTCCGGCTGGGTGGGGTGACCGGTGATCAGGCGCCGGCCATGGATGTGCTGATCTCCCGGCCGGCGCATGGCGCCGGCGTCGTGCCGATGTCACTCCGAGGAAAACATCCCGTTGCCGTGCATGTCGATCAACTCGAGGGCGCGGCCACCACCACGGGCGACGCAGGTGAGAGGATCGTCCGCAATATGCACGTGCAGGCCGGTTTCTTCCGAGAGCAACTTGTCGATGTCACGCAGCAATGCGCCGCCGCCGGTGAGCACGATGCCGCGCTCGGCGACGTCCGCGCACAGTTCCGGTGGAGTCTGTTCGAGCGCGTGCTTCACGGCGCTGACAATGCCGGCGAGCGGCTCGTGCAATGCCTCGAGCACCTCGGTGGTGTTGATCGCGATCATCCGCGGCACACCCTCGGCCAGGTTGCGGCCCGACACTTCCATCTCGCGCACTTCCGCCTGCGGATAGGCATTGCCGATCTCGAGCTTGATGCGTTCGGCGGTGGTCTCGCCGATCAGGGTGCCGTGGCTGCGGCGCACGTAGTTGATGATCGCTTCATCGAAACGATCGCCACCGATGCGCACCGACTGCGAGTAGACGATGCCGTTGAGCGAGATCACGGCGACTTCCGACGTGCCGCCACCGATGTCGATGACCATCGAGCCGCGCGCCTCGTCGACCGGGATGCCGGCACCGATCGCGGCAGCCATCGGCTCCTCGATCAGATAGACCTCGCGGGCGCCGGCTTCCTCCGCCGACTCCTTGATCGCGCGGCGCTCGACCTGGGTCGAACCGCAGGGGACGCAGATCAGCACGCGCGGGCTCGGACGCAGGAAACGCGAGGTGTGCACCTTGCGGATGAACTGCTTGAGCATTTCCTCGGTGTGGGTGAAGTCGGCGATCACGCCATCCTTCATCGGCCGATGGGTGGTGATGTTGCCGGGCGTGCGGCCGAGCATGCGCTTGGCCTCGGCACCAACGGCCGCGACTTCGCGCGTGCCATTGCCGTGGCGCACGGCCACGACCGACGGCTCGTTCAGGACAATGCCCTGGCCGCGGACATAAATGAGGGTGTTGGCGGTTCCGAGGTCGATCGAAAGGTCGTTCGAGAACAGGCCGCGCAGGTACTTGAACATCAGGAAATGCCTGCCGTTTGGGGGTTACGGGTAGTTTGTCAGCTTAACAACCGGGCAGTGTTGCGGGCAAGGACATTCGGCCACCGAAACGTGATGCGGCGCGGTGATTGCCGCGATGAACGGACTTGCCTGCTCGCCAGCTCGGGCGACGGCGCGATACAGCGGGACCGGAAATGGCGCTGCCGGCGCCCGGCCGAATGCGGTTACCATTGCCGGCCCACGCCGGTGACACGCCAGGCGCCCATCTTTCTACGGGAAACACGATGCCTGCTGCCTTGATCTGCGGTTCCCTGGCCTACGACACCATCATGGTGTTCCAGGACCAGTTCAAGAACCATATCCTTCCCGACAAGGTCCACATCCTGAACGTGTCGTTCCTGGTGCCCAGGATGCGCCGCGAGTTTGGCGGCTGCGCCGGCAACATCGCCTACAACCTGAAGCTGCTGGGCGGCCAGCCGATCCCGATGGCCACCGTCGGGCAGGATTTCGGCCCCTACCGCGAGCATTTCGAGGCGCTGGGCATCGACCTGTCGCGGGTGAAGGCGATCGACGGCCTGTTCACGGCCCAGGCGTTCATCACCACGGACCTGGATGACAACCAGATCACCGCCTTCCACCCCGGCGCGATGATGCGCTCGTTCGAGAACAAGGTTGCCGACGTCCCGGACGTGGGCTTCGGCATCGTCGGCCCGGACGGCTACGATGCAATGCTGCAGAACTCCCGCGACTTCGCCGAGCTCGGCATCCCGCACATCTTCGACCCCGGCCAGGCCATGCCGCTGTTCAACGGCAAGGAACTGTCGACCATGATCGAGCAGGCTACCTACGTCACCGTGAACGACTATGAGTCCAGCCTGCTGCAGGAACGCACCGGCTGGAACGAGAAGCAGATCGCCGAGCGGGTCGAGGGCTACCTGATCACCCGTGGTCCGGCCGGCTCGGAGATCCACACCAAGGCGGGCATGGTGCAGGTGCCGGTGGCGAACGCGATCCGAGTGGTCGACCCAACCGGCTGCGGCGACGCCTACCGCGCCGGGCTGATCTACGGCCTGATGAACGGGATGGACTTGGCCACCACAGGACGCATCGCGTCCTTGATGGGTGCGCTGAAGATCGAGCACCTCGGCCCGCAGAACCAGCGCTTCACCTTCGCCGAATTTACCGAGCAGTTCCGCCAGCAGTTCGGCTACTCGCTGCGCTGAGTCGCCACCACGCGGCAGTCGCCGCACACCGGGCTGAAAGCAAAACGCCAGCCCTCAGGCTGGCGTTTTTGCATGTGCATTTGCAGCCGTCTTGCTCCGCAGTTCAATATTGCCAAAAAGAAAAACGCCAACGCATGAGCGCTGGCGTTTCAGGGTAAGACCACGCCTGCCACGCTGCGGTGGTAAGCCCATCGTCACGTGCCTGCTGCGCTTGGGTGTTGCACAAATAAAAACGCCGGACCCTTGAGGGATCCGGCGTTGGAGTAAGACCCTGGCAATGACCACGCCTACCTCGAAGCGGTGGCAGCCCATGGTCATCTGCTTGCTGCGTGTAGGTGCTCGCAATTTCTCGAGGCGCAAAAAACAAAACCCCCAGCATTTGGCTGGGGGTTTTGAGGGATAAAGACCCTGGCAATGACCTACTCTTGCATGGCTTGAGCCACACTACCATCGGCGCGGTTGCGTTTCACTTCCGAGTTCGGGATGGGATCGGGTGGTTCCACAACGCTATTGTCACCAGGGAGACGGTTGGAGGGTTCGCAG
>JBBRZU010000007.1:0-48943 GCA_038236425.1 Lysobacterales bacterium | reverse complement strand
CCGCGCGGCGATTTTCCACCTCGGCGCCATGCTGCGGCTTCAGCAATCCGGGCGGCTGCAGTCGATGGATGCCATCAGCGCCGTCTCCGGCGGCAGCATCGCTGCGGCCTGGTTGGCCACCCGGTACCTGACCGGTCGCAATGATCCGGCCGAAGGGTTCGCGGCGTGGTGCGCGCGCTGCGACTTCCTGTCGGAGGTCGTCGAGCCATTCCGGCGCGTCGCCGGGCGCGACCTGCGCAGCGTGCCGGTGCTGCTGACCTTGCCCTGGAACTGGCTGTGGCCCTCGACCAGGGTCAATCTGCTGCAGGCGCGTTATGAGGAAATTTTCGGCGGCGTCGAGCTGCGCGACCTGCCGGCAACGCCGCACTTCGTGTTCTGCGCCACCGATCTTACCTTCGGCGTCAACTGGGAATTTTCGCGCCGTCGCTGTGGTGATTTCCAGGCCGGATACCTGCGGCGGCACGGCAAGATTGCGCTGGCCACTGCCGTGGCTGCCTCGTCCTGCTTCCCGCCGCTGTTCGGCCCGTTGCGGCTGCCCGTACGGGCGGAGGACTTCCTGCATGGCCGACACCGCGCTGCGCATGCCGACCACCTGCGCGACCGCCTCGAGTTGAGCGACGGTGGTGTCTACGACAATCTGGCCACCGAGCCGGTGATCAAGCGCTACCAGGACATCCTGGTGTCGGATGCAGGCGCGCCGTTCGCCTTCGAGGCCGGGCGACACGCCTTGCGCCGGCTGCTGCGCTACGCAAGCGTGGTCGGCAACCAGGCGGTTGCCTTGCGCAAGCGCCTGTTCTTCGGCGGCCTGCGCGCCGGCGACTTCACTGGTGCGTATTGGAACCTCGCCGAACGGCGCGATGCCGGGGCTGATGGTTACAGCCTCGGGCTGTGCGAGGAAGTCATCGCGCGGATCCGTACCGACCTGGACCGGTTTACCGATACCGAGTTCGAGGTCCTCGTCAACCACGGCTACTTCAGTTGCGTGGACGCAATGTCTGTCGCAAGCGCGAACGCGCGGCCTGCAACTGCATGGCCCTACCCGGAGCGTGCCGCCGAGGCCGGTGTACGCGTCGCCTTGCGCGACAGTGCGCGCCGGTTCCTGCATCGGCGTTGGTGGCAGAATTAGCCCATCGTCATCGGGGGCTGGAGATGTCCGTGCTTCGCATGCTGGGCCGTGGCCTGGCGACTTACCTGTCCAAGCCGCGCGAGCGCCTGGCCCGCGTGGGCACGAGTTCACCCGAACGCGTCGCCGCCACCCTGCGCAAGGGCGACGTGTTGCTGGTCGAGGGCACCAGCCGCTTTTCCAGCGCAATCAAGTACCTCACCCAGAACACGTGGTCGCACGCGGCCCTGTATATCGGCGACCACCTCGGTCCGCCGGTGCCGGGGCAGTCGGCGCTGATGGTCTGCGATGTGGACGTCCGCGATGGCGTTCGCCTGGTGCCGTTGGAGGAATTCGCCGGTTTGCACACGCGCATCTGCCGGCCGATCGGCCTGAACGATACCGAGATCGAGGCGCTGGTGACCTTCATGGTGTCCCGGGTCGGCTACAGCTACGACCTGAAAAACGTCTTCGACCTGGCGCGCTACCTGATCCGCACGCCGCCCGTGCCAGACCGCCTGAAGCGCCGCATGCTGGCCTTCGGCAGTGGCGAGCCGACCCGCGCAATCTGTTCTACGCTGCTCGCCCAGGCCTTCGGTTCGATCCACTACCCGATCCTTCCCGAGATCGAACTGCATGATCCGTCGACCCCGGGAGCGCAGCGCGCACGGGCCGAGATTCTGCATATCCGGCACTACAGCCTGTACATGCCGCGTGACTTTGATACGTCACCTTTTTTTGCCATCATCAAACCGCGCATCGAGGCCGGCTTTGATTTCCGCGGGCTGGTCTGGGGCCGGGATGGCGAGGGGGCCGACGATACGCTGTCATGGATTCCGGAGGCGTGATGCAAACCGACGCAGCGCATGACGCAATCGACCGGCCGGCCGGGCAGGCCATCGCACATGGCGTGACGGCATGGATGGCGGGGCCTTGAGCGCGGTGATCGTCACAACCCGCGACGGCACCGCGATCGCGGCCAGGCGCCCTTGCTCTGGTACTTGCTGTTGCCCACGCTGAGTCCACTGTTCGGCTATTTCCCCGGTGCCCGGCTCGGCATCATCGGGGACGTTCCAACCGGTGCAATGCGGCAGTGGCGACGCTGGTGCCTGTCGCCTGACTACCTGCTCGGCGGCGAACCGGGGGCCAGGGACGCCTATGCCAGCGCGGCCTACCCGCTGCTGGCCCTGACCTTCAGTGACGATGAATTGCTGCGCCCCGAAGGCTCGCAGATGATCCACGCTGCCTATCGCGATGGACTGGTCGATTACCGACTGTTGTCGGGCAGCGATGCCGGACTGCGGCGGGTCGGGCATTTCGGATTCTTTCGTGCCGGCGCCGAACCCTTGCTTTGGCCCATGGTGCTGCGTTGGCTGGAAACCCGCATAGCCGCTGTCCCGCGGCCTGCGCCAGCGGGCGTTTAGGATCGCGCTGGTAAGGTGGTGTCTTCGTTCCGGAGGAGTCGACCATGTCCAGCCAGGTGCAAGTCCCCAGTTCGCGCCGCGACGCCTTGCCGCGCACGCGCTGCATCCGGCTACTGCCGTCCGCGCTGGGAATTGCGCTCGTCTTCGCACTGCCGGTCTCGGCCTTCGCTGCCACCGCCAATTCCGACTGCGCGGCACTCGGTCCTGCGCGTCAGGTCAGCCTGCTCGGCACCCCGTTGCGTGAATCCCCGGAGCTCGGCAGTCCTGCGGCCAATCGCGCCGAGGCCCAGCTGGGGCGCGGTGCCTGCCGCAGCGCGGCCAACGCCGAAATCGAAGCACTCCTGGCTGCCGGACCAGACGATCCGGTCGCCAATACCCTGGACGCGCACCGCGACCTGCTGGACGGTCGTCGCGAACTGGCCGAGCGGAAGCTGCGCGCGGCCTTGTCGCGCCGACCGGACTTCGCACCGGCGCACGTCCTGCTCGCCCAGGCCATGCTGGATCGCGAGCAGCGCAGCGAAGCGCGTCGCCTGCTGGATGCCGCGGATGCAACCGCGCCCGGCGACTTGCGTACTGCGTTCCTGCGCTTGCGCCTGGACACGATGGACGCGCCCAAGGGCGAGGGTGTCGGCAAGGTGACGCGCGTGCTGCGTGACCATGGCATGACCCCTGAATTGCGCGAGATGGCTTCAGAGACGCTGCTGGTCGCTCGTGCGCAGGAGTTTGGCGAGAAAGAAGCCGCCCTGCGCGAAGCGCTGACGTTCGACTCGCAGACGCCGCTGTGGAGCAAGCGGCTGAAGCTCGGCCGCTTCCTGGCCGAGGACTCAGGCAAGCCCGCGCCCGCTCGGGAGGTCCTCCAACAGGTGCTTGATTCAGAAGCACCTGCGGCCGCGAATGACGATGCCCGCGTGCTGCTCGCGGAAACCTGGTTGCTCGATGCCGCGGCAATCGATCCGCAGCCGACCCAGCGTAATGCCGCCGAGGTCGCCCGGGCGCGCGAAGCCATGGGCGGCCACATGCTGCCGCTGGCCAAGCGCATCCGGCAATGGCACAACCTCGTGCCGCTGCGCCCATTCGTCGCCGGCATCGAGGATCCGGACGTGCGCGACGACAAGGGATTGACCGCGCTGTGCCGCGCCACGCATGCCATGGATGCGGCGGCCGTCGGCGCAGCGCTGGACGCGGGCGCGGCCGTTGATGGCCAGTGCGCCGGCGCCACCAGCCTGGCGTTCGTGGTCCGCGCCGGGCCTGGTGATTTTGTCCGCAAGCGCGCCGTCGTCGAGGTACTGCTGGCGCATGGTGCCGATCCGGACCCGACTTTGTACCCGGGGGCGAGTTACACCGCGCGCAGCTTCTGCGCGGACAATTTCCCCGAGTGCCAGCGCGAACTGCTGCCGTTGCTTGATCGCGCCATGGCTGCCCGTGCGCCGCCGGGAACGTCGTCGCCGCACTAGGGCCGGCAAGGCATCGGGTCCAATCGGAGACGCCGGTCGCGGAAACACGATCCGGTGCGGGCGGCGTCCGTAGAACTACGGATGCCGGGCGCCGCTGTGGATGCTCCGGGAGTGACAGAATCGGTGCAGGAAACCGCAGGTAGCACCCGACCATGTCAAACCTGAGCGAAGACCAGGCCCGCGCCTACATGCACAAGCTGCTGGCCGCGATGGCGCAGCAGGGCGGGTCGGACCTGTTCATCGCCAATGATTTCCCGCCCAGCATCAAGCTCAACGGCAAGATGCAGCCGCTGATCCAGCAGAAGCTCAACGGCGAGGTCACCCGCCAGTTGGCCATGGCGATGATGAATGAAAGCCAGCGCGAGGAATTCGCGCGCGAATTCGAATGCAACTTTGCCATCGCGGTGCCGGGCCTGCAGCGATTCCGGGTCAATGTCTTCATCCAGCAGCAGCACGTCGGCATGGTGCTGCGGACCATCGCCGCCGAAATACCCAACTTCGACAAGCTGCGCCTGCCGGAGATCCTGCGCGAGGTGGTGATGAACAAGCGCGGCCTCGTCCTGGTGGTGGGCGGGACGGGTTCGGGAAAATCGACTTCGCTGGCGGCCATGCTCGATTACCGCAACGAAAGTTCCGCCGGCCACATCATCACCATCGAGGACCCGGTCGAATACGCGCATGCGTCCAAGAACTGCCTGGTGACCCATCGCGAAGTGGGCGTCGACACGCACAGCTGGCACAAGGCGTTGAAGAACACCCTGCGGCAGGCGCCGGACGTCATCCTGATCGGCGAGATCCGCGATGCCGAGACCATGGAACATGCGATCGCCTTTGCCGAGACCGGCCACCTGTGCCTGAGCACCCTGCACGCCAACAGCGCCAGCCAGACCATCGAGCGGATCATCAACTTCTTCCCCGAAGAACGGCGCACGCAATTGCTGATGGACCTGTCCGCCAACCTGCGCGCGATCGTGTCGCAGCGGCTGGTGCGGACCGAGGATGGCAAGGGGCGGGTGGCGGCGGTCGAGGTGCTGATCAACACGACGTCGATCGCAGAAAGAATTTTCCGCGGCGAATTCAACGAGCTCAAGTCGGTGATGAACAAGTCGCGCGAGCTGGGCATGCGCACCTTCGACTGGGCGCTGTTCGAGCTCTACAACGAGAACCTGATCTCCTACGAAGAAGCCATCCGCAACGCCGATTCGGCCAACGAGCTGCGGCTGAACATCAAGCTCAAGAGCAAGCGCGGCGAGCCGGTTGGCAAGGTCGGGCAGGAACTCACCATGGAGCCACAGCCCAGCGAAGAAGAACTGGCGGAACTGCGGCGGCTGGAGTTGCTGCGACAGGAAGAAAATCGCAAGAAGCTCGAGGACGAGAGGCTGGCCAGATTGCGTGAGAAGCGCAACGTGGATGACCAGCGGATGCGCGAAGCCTGAGCGAAGCGACCCCGGGGCTGTGCCCATCCGGCAGTCGTGATACCGCTAGCTCAGCCAGGCGCAGCAGGCTTGTCCTGGTGAAGCGCGCGCGTGGCCGCCTGCTCCGCCGGCGCCGGACCGCCCTCGCAGGCGATGTCCTTGCCCTTGCCAGGTCCCGTTTCATAGGTCGCCAACAGCGCGGCGGGCGGCGACAGCGTCGCCAGTGCAGCCGCGGCGAGGCCGCGCAGGGTGATCTTGCGCAGGTCAGCGTGGAAGCCGGGATCCTTGAAGCTGCCGTCGATGTGCAGGGGAGCGCGCAATGCAAAAATGCTGTGGTCCTTCGGTTGCGGCTTGAGGGTCAGGTCGAGGCGCTCGTCGCGAAGGCTCACAGTGCCGGCGCCGAAGATCACGGTGTCGGCTGTGTCGAATGCGAGTCGCTCGGTCTGCATCAGCCCGTCGCGCACGGTGAACTGGCTGAAGGCGCAGCGGACGGGAACGGTGCGGTCGTGGGTGAGCATGAACTTGAGCGACTCGTAGATATCAATGCCCGCATATTCCAGCAGCAGGTTGCTGATCCGCCCGCTACCCATCAACAGGCCGACCTTGCCGTCAGACGTGGCCAGCAGGTCGGCCACCGAGTTTCCGTGTCCGCTCAGCTCGATATCGCCGCCGATGCGGCCGATGCTGGTATCGGTCAGGTCGCGACCCGGAAAGAGCTTGGGCAGGGCAAGCTTCCGGGCGCGGATGTTGGCGCTACCCCGGATCGTGTCCTTGCGCGCATCGAGCATGATCCTGCTGCTCACATCGCCGCCGGCGACGCCGAACGCGATCGGATCCAGGCGCAGCACGGCATCCTCGACAAACAAGTGCGCGTCCATCGATTCCAACGGCAGCTCGGGCGCCTGCAAATGCTTTGCGCGCAGGCGGACGTCGGCGTCCATCTGGCGCAGCTTTGCCAACTCGAAGTGCTGGTCAGGCAGGATGCGCGCGCTGGCTTTCTGTTTCGCCGCGTCCGCCTTCTGTCCGGGCGAGCTGGTTTCTCCCGGGCCAACCTGCGGCACCGCACCGAGGAAGCCGGCCAGGTCATCAAAGTCCAGTCGGTTGGAGACCAGGTCCGCCTTGAGGAAGGGGCGTACGCCACCGGTGCGTACGCTGGCGCTGCCGGCAAGGTCGCTGTCACCCACCTTGCCGTTGAAGCTGTCGTAATGCCAAGTGTGGTCCTCGCGCGTCAGCATTCCCTGCAGGCGATAGGGCGGCGTGTCCGGAAGCGCGATTCCGAGCAGGGGAAACAGCAGGGACATGTTGGGTCCGCGCAATCCGAAGTCCAGGCGGAAGCCATGCATCTGCAGGCCCGCAAGCGTGCCCTTGGCGGTTGCCGAGGTCGGGCCAGCAGCCGCGTGCATGTCAATGCGATAGGGTCGTGACGCATCCTTGAACTGCACAGGCGAGTCAATGCGCCCACCTAGACTGAGCTTGCTGCCGGTGTACAGACCCTTGCCTTGGATCTCCAGGGGGGCGAAGCGGGCATCCGCGCCGGCTGTGCCACTGCGCACGCTGAACTCCAGGTCGGTGCGCTTGGCCGGGTCGCGAAAGTGCACCGTGCCGGCGCCAACCTGCAGGTCGCGGATCGTTGGCCACTCGGCCTTGCCTTGCGGGAACTCCCAGTTGGCACGCCCATCTGCCATGCGCTCGAGCAACAACGCAGGCCGGTCGAGCGTCACCTCTGACAGCAACACTTCATGGTGCAGGAGCAACGGCACCAGGTGCAGCCGCAATTGCAGGCGGTCGGCAGTCGCCATCTGCCGTTCTGCAGCGCCGGGGAGGTTGCCCAGGCGTAATCCATCCATCGTGATCCGCGGCTGCATTCCGAGCTTGACGTTGAGGTCGCCGTCAATATGGAACTCCCGTCCCGTGGCCGCGGACACGCGACGCTCGATCGGGCGCCGCAGCACGTTCCAGTCGAACAGCAGCACGAACAGCAGCAGCAGCGCGGTCAGCGCTCCCATGACCAGAAGAATGCGTCGATTCCGCGGCAGAGCAGTCCACGGGGCGCTGCGCGCCATTGGCGCGGCATCCATCGCTGGGGTACCGATGGGTGTTGAGGGTTCCGGCATTGGCATCCATGTCCAAGGTTTGCCGAAGCATGGGCCGCAGGGCATGAAGGTCGCTTTAACGGATTCGCGCCGCTAGACTCCGCAAACTGTCGTCCCGGAAGTTCCAATGCCACAAAGCCTGCGGCACGCCCCGGACCACACCGTCCCTTGAATATCACCCCGCTGCCGCGAAATCTGCTGCCGCGATGCATCGCTCTTTTGCAGGAGCCGGACGCGGTCCGCGATGCATTGCAGCAGTGCCTGGAAGCTGGCGGCATGTTGGTGGAAGCATATTGGCCAGGGATCGAGTCCCTGGGCGGAAGTGTTCCGGACGCCATCGTCCTGTGCGATCCTCTTGCGGCCGCGGACACCATCGCGGCGACGCGGCGCTCGCCATCCTTGTCGTCTGTACCCGTGATTGCACTGGTCGCGGCAGAATTGTCGGAGGCGCGCTGGAAGTTCATCGCGGCTGGGGCGGATGAGGTGCTGCAGGAAAACGTCTCGACTCTGGACCTGCTTGCGACAATCGAAGCACGAATCCGGCGGGCCGCCATGCGCCCGGATCCAGTCGCGGCAACCGCGCCGCCGGCCGATCCCGAACTGCGCGCTGGCGCGCTGCGACGCGGAGACTTCCTCGCGCAACTAGCGGCGGCCGCGCGCCAGCCGGGTGACTGGCATGTGCTGTTTGCAGTTCGCCTTGACCAGGCATCCAGCCTTGTCGAGCGGCTTGGCCCGGCCGCGGCATTCGAACTGGAACAGGCCGTTGCCACGCGCCTGGCGGGCGAATTGTCCGCCGCAGATGCGCACACGCTCTGGATGGAATTCGGTTTCGGTATCCTGGCCCGGCGCGACGGCGTGGCCCAGATCGAGGCGCTCGCTGCGCGGTTATGCGCGACGGTGTCGTCAATGCCATTCGAACTGCGCGGAGAGCCGCTGGCCCTGACCGCTTCCGTCGGTTTTGCCCTTCCTCCGCGCGGCATCGATGCCGGCGACCCGGATCGCTGGTTCGCCTCGGCGCATGCCGCGCAGTCCATCGCGCACCGCCGCGGCGGCAACCGCAGCGACGGCGTGCTGAGCCGCGACCACGGCGACATGCCCCCGGAACGGGTGCTGATCATCCGCGAGTGGGTGAAGGATGCCGTGGCGGGAGACAACGTGCTGGTCGAGTTCCAGCCCGCCGTACCCCTGCGCGGTGGCGGTAGTGGCCTATACACGCTGCACTCCAAGCTTCGTGACTATCGCGCGCCTCTGGCCGGCGTGCCGCGACGGGAATTTCTTTCCCTGGCCCGCGCGGCGGGTGCCATGCAGATGATCGATCGCATGAGCCTGTTCGCCGCCTTCGAGGCGATCGAGGCCGAACGGGCAGCCGGGCGCGACACTCGGGTCGTCGTGCCCATGGATCTGGCGTCCATCGACGAAGCCCAATTGGGCTGGATGGATGCGGAAGTCCGCCGACGCCGCGCGCATGCCGAAGGCCTGCTGGTGGAAATCGACGCGGCGGCGGCGTTGGACTCCGCGAGCCTGGCCCGGGTGGTGCTGCGACTGGAGGAGCAGGGCATCGTCATCGCGGTGTCGGACGCATCGGGAGCGCTCGACAATCTTCCGCGCCTGCTGCGGCTGCCCGCCAGCCTGCTGCGGCTGCCGGCACTGGCCATGGATGGCGTGGACGACGACCAGTTTGCGCGACAGATGGGGCCATGGCGCGCGAACGGGCGCGAAGTCCTCGTCGACGGCGTGGAAAATGCGCTTCGCGTCCGGGCGCTGTGGCAGCGCAACGTGGACTACGCACAGGGCGACGCGCTGGCCGCGTCCGGGCCGCGGCTGGACTACGAATTCACGCCTTTCGGCGATTGAATCGCTTCAGCAATGTGAAATCGGGCACGCCGCTTGTGTGCGGATGGTCACTGATTGATACTCGAACCTGAACTGAGGTTCGCGAAGGCTCCGGGAAGGTTCCGGCGTCGTGCTTTGTCCCGCTCGGTCCGGCTGGCCGAAAGTGTGTGCTGCGTCCGGATGGGCGTCCAGATAGGGGAAAAAAATATGTCTCAGCAAGGATTACATTCAACGCTGCTGATTGTTGCTGCGGTCGGGGCGACCGCGCTGTGTCCCGCCGTCGCAACGGCATCCGGATCAACCTCGCCGGCAAGCTCCACTGCCGTGGCTGCCGCGCCTGGCCCGGTCCAGGGATCACTCAGTGACAATGGCGTGCGCGTATACATTGATGCGAAGACGCACAAGATTCGCCCGGCCACGGCCGAAGAACGCGCCGCAGAGAGTGCCGCTGCACCCGCGTTGCAGCCGAAATTCAAGATCGACCGCCTGCCCAATGGCGCGCTGCGCGCGCAGGACCTCAATGGCAGCCTGATGGAATCTGCGGAAGCCACCAGGAACGCCGACGGCACCCTGACCTATTCGCATGTGCAGGGCGACGCGGCGACCATGCCGGTCTCCCAGCCTGCCGCCAAACTGGAGGAGAAGTAAGATGAAGACTCCTCCCGTCCGCAAGACCCTTGCAACCATGCTGGTGGCCGGTATCGCGTTCGCCGCGCTGCCGCTCCAGGCCTCGGCGAATGCCCAGATCCACGTCGTCAATGGCAATGCCCCGGGCGTGGGCTTCAACGATCCGACGCCCGCAGCACCGATTGGCGGCAACCCCGGCGTCACCATCGGACAGCAGCGGTTGATTGCGTTCCAGGCTGCCGCCGACATCTGGGGCGCAACCCTGGACAGCGCCGCGCAGATCGACATCTTCTCGACGTTCGAGCCGCTCACCTGTAGCGCGACCAGTGCCGTACTTGGCAGCGCGGGTCCACTCTATGTGTTCAGTGACTTCCCGGGCGCGCCCCAGGCGGGCACCTGGTACCACTCTGCGCTGGCCGGCAAGCTGTTCGGATCCGACCCAGTCCCCGGCGTCGACACCCTTGCGTCCTCGGACATCCGCGCGCGCTTCAACTCCAACCTCGGCAACGTCGGCTGCCTGTCCGGCACCGGCTGGTACCTTGGACTGGATACCATCCACGGCACCCAGATCGACCTGGTGACCGTGCTGTTGCACGAATTTGGCCACGGCCTGGGCTTCTCGGCGATCACCAATTCCTCGAGCGGTTCAATGCTCAACGGCATCCCGGGTGCTTACGAAACCTTCCTGCATGACAACGCCACCAACAAGAATTGGCCTGTGATGACCAATGCCGAGCGCGTCGCTTCTGCCATTGGCGGCAAGCTGGCCTGGTCGGGTGCCACGGTGACTTCGACATTGCCGGGTGTGCTGTCGCTGGGGACTCCGCTGCTGCGGGTCAATGCACCATCATCGATTGCCGGTATCTATGCAGTCGGCACGGCCAGCTTTGGCCCCGTGCTGAACTCGCCTGGCACCACCGGTAACCTGGTGATTGCGACCGATGCAGCCATCCCCGTCACCAGTCCGACGACGACCGACGGCTGCAGTGCGATCGACAATGGCGGCGCAGTCTCGGGCAAGATTGCCATCATTGATCGCGGCACCTGCGGCTTCGCGGTGAAGGTCAAGAACGCGCAGAATGCGGGCGCCATCGCAGTGATCATCGCCGACAACGCGGCCGGCAGTCCGCCGGCTGGGCTGGGCGGCGCGGATCCGACCATCACCATCCCGTCGGTCCGGGTGACCCAGGCCGATGGCGCGCTGCTGAAGGCGCACGTCGGGGACAGCGCGACACTTGGCGTGGACATGACCGTCTATGCCGGTGCCGATGCGACCGGCCACGCTCTGATGTATTCGCCCAGTCCACTGCAGCCTGGCTCGAGCGTCTCGCACTGGAACACCAGCGCGTTCCGCAACCAGCTGATGGAGCCGGCGATCAATGGCGACCTGACCCATAGCGTGAAGGCTCCCGAGGATCTCACCCTCGCCCTGATGCGCGACATCGGCTGGTACCCCGACCAGGACGTGGACGGTGTGCCCGATGGCAGCGACCAGTGCGCCGACTCGGTGCTGGGCGGGACCGTGGTGATCCAGGGCTGCGACTCCGGCGTGAACAACCTGTTCTTCGCCAATGGCTGCAGCATCGTGGACGTGGTCAACCAGTGCGGAGCCAGCGCGGCGACGCATGACGACTTCACCGGTTGCGTCAGCCACTTCACCAACCTGCTGAAGAAGAACCTGATCAGCAACCAGGACAAGGCCAGCATCCAGCGCTGCGCCGGACGCTCGAGCATCCCGTAAAGGAAGGTAGCGCCGCATTTCTTGCGGCGTGTCGCAATCCGAAGGCCGGCGGGAGCAATTCCGCCGGCCTTTTTGCTGCGTGGGCGGTGCATACTTCGACGCAAAAGGGGTGCGGGATGCGTGCATGGCAGCGGCTGCGCAGCGACTATGAACTGGGGATCATCACCTCGTTCGGCGCCGCCGCCGTGCTCGGCATCCTGCCATTCGCAATCTATCGGTTTTCGATCGGCAACATCCCCGCGGGTATCCTCGACATTGGCATCGTCACCTGCATCTGGTTTGCCGTGGTGCATGCATGGCGCAACAAGGACCGTCGGCGTGCCCGGGTTTTCCTGGCCGTCATCAATACCGTCGCGTGCCTGGCCAGCGCATCCTTGCTTGGCCCGCCCGGACTGTTCTGGATGTATCCCGCTTTGCTCGGCAATTTCCTCCTGCTGCCTCCCAACGGCGCAGTGCTGGCGTCCGCACTCGCGTTGCTGTTCCTGACTGTCCAGGGCAAGGCCTATGAATCACCGACCCAGCTGGCGATGTTCCTGGTCTCGGCGACGGTGTCCGGGCTGATCGCCTTCATCTTTGCTTCCCGCACCGAACGCCAGCGCGCCGAGCTTGCGACGCTGGCGACTATGGACATGCTGACCGGCGTGCCCAATCGCCGTGCCATGGAGGCCGAATTGCAGGTGGCAGTGGAGCAGTTCCATCGCAGTGGTGCCGAAGTCGGCCTGGCCATGCTCGACCTGGACCACTTCAAGTCGATCAACGACCTGCACGGCCACGAGGCAGGCGATGGGGTGCTGGTCGAGTTCGCGCGCATCGTGCGCCATTCGATCCGCAAGGTTGACCGCTGCTTCCGTTTCGGCGGCGAGGAGTTTGTCCTGCTGATGCCGGCATCCGGAACGGTGGACCTGCATGCGATCGACACGAGCCTGCGCCAGCGTATTGCTGCGGAGCTTCGCTGCCGCGGACAGTCGATCACCGTGTCCATCGGCGCCGCTTCGCTGCGCACCGGTGAGGATTGGCAGGCGTGGCTGGCCCGTGCTGACGCGGCCCTTTACCGCGCCAAGGCCGAGGGCCGCAATTGCACCGTGGTCGACGACGAGTTGCCTGCAGCTTTGAATCGCTGAGCACCCAATCCGAACCGCTGCCGACCGGATAGCCCGCTATGTGCGCCGCCGCACGGAGCGGGACGGTGCCGGCATCCATCCTTGGGGCTCGACCCATGGGTCGCGGAAGGACGTTGCGCCGTGCGGCGTCCGGTACTGCAGGAAGCAATCATGATGAGCGTATCGAGCGTAATGACCGCAAACCCGGCCTGCTGCACGCCGAGCACTCTGGTGCAGGACGTGGCCAAGCTGATGATCGAAAACGACTGCGGCGAGATCCCCGTGGTCGAGGATATGGCCTCGCGCCGGCTCGCTGGCGTGATCACCGACCGTGACATCGCCACGCGCATCGTGGCGACCGGAAAGAATTCGGCGGAGGCCAAGGCCTGCGACTGCATGACCACCGACTGCGTCACCGTAACCGCGGACACCTCGCTGAAGGAATGCTGCGAGGCGATGGAGTCCAACAAGATCCGCCGCGTTCCGGTGCTTGACGCATCGGGCGGCGTGATCGGCATCGTGTCATTGGCCGATGTGGTCCGGAACGCGGAAACGTCAACGACCGCAGCCGTGGTCATGGAAGTCTCGACCGACATCTGAGGCAGGAACCCGGGATGCCGGTACCCCGCCGGATTCAATCCGGTGGGGTGTCCAGGCGGAAGACCGGATACAGCATGTAGCGCTTGTCCCATGAGGCGTGTCGGCGGGCAAAGAATTCGAGGCGGGCCTGCGGGTCGGCAGCGAACACCTTGTCGTGTGCAAGCCTTTTCTCGAATTCTGCGCGCAGCTCCGGGCTGGCCCGCAGCTGGTCCCTTGCGACCTCCTCGGCCACGTAGGCCTCCATGTATTCCTTCTGCTCCCAGGCGTTGTTGAATTCGCCCCAGGCGGCATAGGAATCCGACGCCCTCGGTTCCAGCAGCGTCATGACCAATTGCGCCTTTGGCTGGGCAATCGGCACGAACAAGGCGCCCGCGCCAATCTGTCTCCGCTCGTTCGCCCACGCACCCTTGATCGTCGCCCGCTGGTGACCTTCGAAGGAACGCGGCTCAAGGGCGACCGCGGTGGCCCGGAATGCCTGCAGATCCGTTGCGCCCTGCGCAGCGTCGAGCTTGCGAAAGCTGATGCCCTGGGCTGCCAGTTTTGCCGCGACCCAATCTGCATGCGCGGGAGCGACCAGGTAGCCGGCGCCGGGGGCAGTCTCGGTGAGCGTGGGCACGATTTCGTCGTGTACGGGAACCTTCCACAGCGCCGGTCGGGTCTCGTCATAGCGGGTCATCAGCGCGCCGGAAATTTCCGATGGCGTGCGCGTGTAGGCGTAACCGAGGAATTCGATCGTGGTGACATGCGGGCCATTGCCGAATTCCAGTTCCACCGGTCGACCGGCAAACGCGGCGGCCTTGTCGTCGGCGGCCTTGGCGAGGCGAAGCCAGTCCTGCCCATGCGCGGCAACCTGTTCAAGCACCGATACGACGGTGTTGCGGGTGATCCGCACGCGGGTCGGATAGTCCTTCCAGGAGTGCGTCTCGACCAGCATGCCGAAGCGGTTGCGCAGCCAGAAGTAACCGGTGGAAAAACGCGGCGGCGCGACGCCGTCGGCGATGCCGGAGGTCGGGTCGTCATAGGCGAGGAAGGACGGATACACCGCCAGCGGCAACGAGCCGCCATGCCGGAGGTCGGCCATCACCGAGTCGCGGATCGCCTTGCCGGCCGCGCGCAGGCCGGGATCACCTGCGTTCAGGGGTTCGACCTGGATGGAGACATCGTGGCGGAACTTCGCGCCATCGGTGACGTGCAGGTCAATCGTGGCGATCGGGTCCCAGGTATTGATGAGGCCAAGCATGGCCTGCATCTCGGGTGTGTCGGCCTTGGCGTAGTCGCGGTTGAGGTTGTAGTTCTGGCCGGTGGTGCGCCAGCCCATTTCCTCGGGGCCGCGCTGGTTCGGCCGGTTCCAGCGGGCGAACAGCTCGTGCCCGTCAATATTGAAGACCGGCACAAACACCAGCACCTGGTGCTCAAGTGCACCGCGGGCAGCCTTGCCCTGCAGGATTTCGCGCAGCGCGAGGAAGCCCGCGTCCTTTCCGTCGATCTCGCCTGCGTGTATGCCGCCTTGCACCAGCAGCACCGGCAAGCCGCGCCGGTGTGCCTGGGCTGCATCCAGCGTGCCGCTGCGCGAGGCAATCAGTGCGAGCATCGGCCGACCCTCCGGCGTGCGACCAAATTCGACGCAGCGCACCGCGTCAGGGAAGGCGGCCTGGAATCGTGGGCACAGCGCGATGACTTCGTCATAGCGGCCAGTGCGCAGGAAGCCTGATCGTTCGGACTCGGTCTGCAGCCGATCCTGCGCGGCCTGGGCGGCAGGAACCGCCGACACAAACAAGGCCGACGCAAGCAGGGCCGACACAAGAATGGCCAACGCAGGCATGAAACGCAGGGTGAGCAGGGCAGGGCGAGGCAGTCGCTGTTTCATGGGCAGCCTGAGCATTGGAAAGCAGGCATCATGCGCGGCGAGGGGTTGTCGGGACAAGCCGACAGCCGCGATGGATTGCAATTCCCGCCCGCCTTGCGCAGGCTTGGGTGATTCCAGCCGCCATGCCTGACATGCTTTCGTCGATTCCCGCTGCCATCCGCATTCCCCTGGTCGTGCTCGTCATCGCGCTGAGCACCATGGTCCATACCCTGGTCCTTTTCGCCGTGGCGCTGATCAAGGCGCTGGTGCCGATCGGCGGCCTCCGCCGCGCCTGCGGGCGGCTGCTGGTGCGCCTGGCTGAATCGTGGATCGGCGTCAATTCCTGGCTGATGGACCATGCGACCCGCACCCGCATCCTGGTGGACGCGAGTCCGGGCTTGAACCTGCAGGGGCACTACCTGGTGCTGGCGAACCATCGCAGTTGGGTGGATATCCTGGTGCTGCAATACGTGCTCAATCGCCGCGTGCCATTCATGCGCTTCTTCCTCAAGAGCCAGCTGATCTGGGTGCCGTTCCTGGGGCTGGCGTGGTGGGCGCTCGATTTCCCCTTCATGAAGCGCTATTCGCGCAAGGTGCTGGCCCGTCGTCCGGAACTCGCCGGCCGCGACACTTCGGCCACCCGCGCTGCCTGCGAGAAATTCCGCGGCATGCCCGTGTCGATCATGAATTTCGTCGAGGGCACGCGCCTGACCGAGCACAAGCGCCTGCGCCAGGACTCGCCCTATGCGCACCTGCTGCGCCCGAAGGCGGGCGGCAGCGCCCTGGTGCTGGATGCGATGGGTGAAGCGCTGCACTCGGTGCTCGATGCAACAATCGCCTATCCGGCCGGGACGCCGACGCTGGCTGACCTTGTGGCCGGCCGCATCCCTGCGGTGCGCGTGGATCTGCGCGAACGGCCGATTCCCGAAGACTTGCGCGGGCTGGATTACGCCGCTGACCCGCAGGCGCGGGTGCGCTACCAGCGCTGGCTCAACGAATTGTGGCTGGGCAAAGACGCCTTGCTTGGACGATTGCTGGAGGAACCCAATTGAACCTGAGTGCCACGCTGGTCCTGATTGCCATTACCTGCGCCACCAGCCTGGTCGCACTCGGCAACCCGAAGATGCTCGAGTCCTTGCTGCTGTGGACGCGTGGCGTCCAGCGCGGCGAGTGGTATCGGTTGCTGACCTACGGCTTCGTGCACGCCGACTTCGGCCACCTGCTGTTCAACATGATAACGCTGTATTTCTTCGGCCGCGCGCTGGACGGGTTCTATGCCGAACACCTTGGCCCGTTCGGCTTTTACATCTTCTATCTCGCGGCGCTGCTGGCATCCATCCTGCCCAGTTACTTTGACCATCGGCAGGACCCGGACTATCGCAGTCTCGGTGCATCGGGTGCGGTGTCGGCGGTACTGTTTGCCTTCATCCTGTTTGATCCATGGACCACACTGTTGATCTTCGTCGTGCCGATGCCGGCGATCATCTACGCCGTGGCCTATGTGGCGTACAGCATCTACGCCAGCCGCCAGGAGGGCAGTCGCGTGAACCATAGCGCGCACCTGTGGGGCGCGGCCTTTGGCGTCGCGTTCACGCTCGTGCTTGAGCCGCGCCTGGTTGGACATTTCCTCGGGGCGCTGGCCACGCCGCGGTTTGGCTAGTCCGCAGTCGAGTCCCGGCTCGAGTCCGGCTCCAGCAGCGCACGCAGGCGCGCGACTTCTGCTTCCAGCGCGGCGACGCGTGCTTCGAGCGCACCGGGGCTGCGCGGCTGGCCGCGATCGGTGTTGTCGTGGGAGTGTGCCGCGGCGGCCTGTTCATGCGCGGCAATGAGTGCATCCACCGGGCCGGCCAACAGGTGCATGTAGCGATCCTCGCGTTGTCCGGATGCGCGTTGCAGCCGCGCCAGCAAGGCAGGATCGCGCTGGATCATCCGGTCCAGCGTATCGCGAACCGCATCGGGGCCATCGAAGTCGGCCAGGCGTTCACTGCGCGTCGCCAATTCCTGCGCGGTTTGCGGCCCGCGCAGCAGGCAGACGCTGAGCAGTGCCTGCTGTCGTTGCGTGAGCGAAAACGCCTGCGCCATACGATGTTCCCACCGCTGTGCGCGCGCCCCATGCACAGATCGCACCCAGCCACGCGCTTCCATCGTGCGCAACGCATGGCCGAGTTCACCGACGGTGAATGCGGTCAAGGGTTCGCGATTGTTTTTCTGGTTACAGGCCAGCAGCAGGGCGTTGTCGGTGAGCGGATACGCTTCCGGCGTGGTCGCCTGCTTTTCCACCAGCGCCCCGAGGATGCGCGCTTCAATCGGTTCCAGGCAGGGCAATTCGGGCGCGGCGCCTTGCTGCGACATCAGGACCTGCGCCTCACGCGTGGCGGATGTCGAAACCCGGACTCTCGTTCAGGCTGCCATCGGCCTCGAGCACGGCAAAATTCTTGCGGTCGCCGTCAAACACCACGGCAACCGGCGGCTGGAAGGGTTTGCGGCGCACGAACTTCAGTTCCCACCCGAACTGCTCGAGTCCGAGCAGGGTGGTGCGCTGGGCTTCATTGAGTTCCCGCTTCAGGACGCTGGACAGCTCATGCAGCCCCTTGCGGCGTTCCATTGCAGTCATGGTTTTCTGGTTCCCGGGATTGTGGAGCAACTATTGCAACGTCCGGGGAAACGTCGATTTCTGGGGCCAGGGGGGCAGCGCTCGCCCGATTGGAGCACAGGCTGGCTGGAAACAAAAGGGGAGGTGGTTCACATATCGCCGAGGCCTGCGAGCCAGGTGGCCGCCGCTTGTCCCGCGAGCCGGCCGCTGGCGAGGCAGGCGGTGAGCAGGTAGCCGCCCGTGGGCGCTTCCCAGTCGAGCATTTCTCCGGCGAAAAAAATGCCTGGCCATGCGTCGCACATCAAGGACGCGTCCACCGATTCGAAACGCACGCCTCCCGCGCTGCTGATGGCTTCAGCAATGGGTCGGGGACGCAGCAGGTCGATGGGAAGCGACTTGATGACTCCGGCGATTGCGCCAGGTTCCGAAATGCCGTCGCGATGGATGCATTCCTGGACCAGACCGGCCTGCACGCCGGCCAACCCGAGCGATCGGCGCAGTACTTCGCTCAGCGAACGGCCGGCACGCGGCCTGGCCAGGGCTTGCGCAATCGTGGCTTCGCTGCGCGATGGACTCAGGTCGAGCAGCAATCGCGCCTGTCCGTCCCGCGTGATCGCATCGCGCAAGCGCGACGACAACGCATACACCAGGCTGCCCTCGACGCCTGCCCCGGTGATCACGAATTCGCCCTGGGAGGCGGCCTGGTTGCCGCCGTCATCGACGCGCAGCCAGGCGTTCTTGACCGGATGGCCGGCGAAGCGCGCGACGAAGTGTTCGCTCCAGCCGACGTCGAAGCCGCAGTTGGACGGGGCGAGGGGGGCAACCTGGATGCCGGCGCCAGCCAGCCACTGTGTCCACGCGCCGTCGCTGCCAAGTTGCGGCCAACTGCCGCCGCCCAGGGCGAGCACGATCGCGTCTGCGGGCAACTGCCTGACACCATCGGGCGTGCGCATCTCGAGCACTCGCGACGGTGTATCGCGCCAGCCCGTGCAAGTGTGATGGACATGGAATCGCACGCCTGATCCGCGCAATCGCCGGACCCATGCGCGCAACAGTGGCGCGGCCTTCATGTCGGTCGGGAATACCCGACCGGAACTGCCGATGAAACTGTCCACGCCAAGTCCGCGTGACCAGTCGCGCAGTGCCTCGCCATCGAAGTGGTCCAGCCAGGGGGAAACTTTCGCGCGCTGCGCACCGTAGCGGGCATCGAAGCCGGGGCGCGGCTCGGAGTGCGTCAGGTTGAGCCCGCCGCGCCCGGCGATCAGGAACTTGCGGCCCACCGAGCCCTTGGATTCATACAGGTCAACCGATGCGCCCATCTGGCTGGCTGCTTCCGCCGCCATCAGGCCGGCGGGACCGCCGCCGACCACGGCCAGGCGGCGCGGGCTGGCCGGCGTGGGCCGGCCAGCCGCGGAACTCACTTGGTTTTCTTCGCGGCCTTCTCGGCGCGCTTTTCCTTCAGCGACTTCTCGGGCTTCTTCTTGGTTTCTTTCTTCTTGTCCAGGCTCTTGCTCATGGCGTTCCTCGTTGGTGGTGGTCCGGCGCGAAGATGGTAAGCAGTTTTCGCGCCTTGCAGTAGAGTCTGTCACCTTGCCCTCGCCAGGACGCGCAATGCCCTATCAACCGATCCTTGCCACCCTTGGCTATGTCCTGTCCCCGGACCGGCAGCGCGTGCTGCTGGTGCACCGGAATGCCCGCGCCGACGACCAGCATCTGGGCAAGTACAACGGCCTGGGCGGAAAGCTCGAAGCGGACGAGGACGTCCATTCAGGCATGCGCCGCGAGATCCGCGAGGAAGCCGCGATCGAGTGCACCAGCATGCAGCTCCGGGGCACGATCAGCTGGCCCGGTTTCGGCGAGCACGGGGAGGACTGGTTTGGCTTCCTGTTCCTGGTCGAGACCTTCAGCGGCCAGGTTCCGGCTGCAAACGCCGAAGGCGACCTGTCCTGGGTGCCCGTCGAGTCGCTGGGCGAGCTGCCGCTGTGGGACGGGGACCGGCATTTCCTGCCCATGGTCTTCGACGGCGACCCGCGGCCATTCCACGGGGTCATGCCCTACCTGAACGGGCAGGTGACCGGTTGGCGGTGGTCCCGCTGAACGGGGCCCGGCCCGGGTTGGACCAGGCCCGGCTGAATGGGCATTCAGTCGGGGTTTGCATTTTGGCTGAATGGGTGTAATGTTCGCGCACTGTGTTTGACAGGGTCACTGTGAATTGTGGCCCGGTGCGGTAGATCATAAGATTCGACGATCCGCTACATCGTTTCGCCAAGCTTGCTCCCTGCAACTCAGTCTGGATCCGGGTGTTCCGGTTCTCGAAAACACGTTACATCAGGAGTTAGTCATGTCGGAGCGCCAGAGCGGTACGGTCAAGTGGTTCAACGATGCCAAGGGTTTTGGCTTCATTACCCCGGAAAGCGGTGAGGACCTCTTCGTCCATTTCCGCAGCATCCAGGGCAGCGGTTTCAAGACCCTGCAGGAAGGCCAGAAGGTCACCTTCAACGTCGTGAAGGGCCAGAAGGGCCTTCAGGCGGACCAGGTACAGGTCGCCTAAGCAACGCACTACGAGCTTTAAAAGCTCAGGAAACCCCGGGTGGAAACACCCGGGGTTTTTCTTTGCCTGCGATTTGACCCCTGCATTGGCGCGAGGCGCCTGCCGGCACCGCGCTTTGCCCGTTGTCGCGACGATGCGCTAGTCTCGGCCGTGGCCGGGGAGGGTCGTGATGCGCGAGCGCTGGTGGCAGAACCTTTACCTGCAAGTCCTGCTGGCGATCTCCGTCGGCGTCGTGCTCGGCGTGTTCGCGCCCGAGACCGGCGCGGCGATGAAACCGCTGGGCGATGGCTTCATCGCACTGGTCAAGATGATCATCGGTCCGGTGATTTTCCTCACCGTGGTCGGCGGCGTCGCGCATATGGGCGAGCTGCGCCATGTCGGCCGGATAGGACTGAAGGCGCTGATCTATTTCGAAGTGATGACCACGCTGGCGCTGGTGCTCGGCCTGGTCGTCGTCAACGTGTTCCGCCCCGGTGCCGGCATGGGGATCGATGTCGCCAGCCTCGACGCCAGCGCAGTTGCCGATTACCAGCACAGGGCAGAAGCCACCGGCGTGGTCGTCTTTCTGCAGGACATCATCCCCAAGACCTTCGTGTCCGCCTTCACCGACGGAAACCTGCTGCAGGTGCTGTTGATTGCGTTGCTTTTCGGAATTGCGCTTACCCGCATGGGCGAGGCCGGCAAGCGGGTCACGCACGCACTGGATGAACTTGGCAAGGTGTTCTTCGCAGTGGTGCACCTGATCATGCGTTTCGCCCCGGTCGGTGCGTTTGGCGCGATGGCATTCACGGTCGGCAAGTACGGTGTCGGGACCCTGGCATCACTGGGCTGGCTGATGGCCTCCGTGTACCTGACCTGCCTGGTCTTCGTCTTCGGCATGCTCGGGCTGGTCGCCCGGATTTCCGGATTCTCTCTGTGGAAGTACCTGCGCTACATTCGCGCGGAGTTGCTGCTGGTGCTCGGAACGTCCTCATCGGAGTCTGCGTTGCCGCGGTTGATCGAGCGGCTGGAAGAACTGGGTTGCGAACGCGGCGTGGTCGGGCTGGTCGTGCCGACCGGTTACTCGTTCAATCTCGACGGGACCTGCATCTACCTGACCATGGCTGCGGTATTCATCGCCCAGGCCTTGTCCATTGACCTGAGCCTCGGCGACCAGGTGCTCCTGCTCGGCGTGCTGCTGCTGACCAGCAAGGGCGCCGCTGGCGTGACCGGCTCGGGCTTCGTGACGCTGGCGGCGACACTCGGCGCACTGGCAGGGCGGGTACCAGTGGAAGGCGTGGCCCTGATCCTGGGCGTCGACCGGTTCCTGTCGGAAGCGCGCGCGATCACCAACATCATCGGCAATGGCGTGGCAACCCTGTTCGTCGCGCGCTGGGAAGGCAAGCGCGATGACGCCAAGATGCATGCTGCACTCGACGCTGGTCCGCCGTCGGGCTGAACACGAACGCGCGGTACGGCCGAGATTGACGCCGTTGCGACCATGGCCGATGCTGGTCCTTGCATCCAACGGATTCCGCACCATGACTACCGCCTACGATTTTTCCGCAGACACGCTCGATGGCGCGCCGCAGCCGCTGGCCGACTACCGCGGCAAGCCGATGCTGATCGTCAACACCGCTTCCAAGTGCGGGTTCACGCCGCAGTACACAGGCCTGGAAGCGATGTGGGAGAAACATCGCGACGAAGGCCTGGTGATCCTCGGCTTTCCCTGCGACCAATTCGGCCACCAGGAACCCGGCAATGCCGAAGAGATCCGCAACTTCTGCTCGCTGAGCTACGACGTCAGCTTTCCGATGTTCGCCAAGATCGAGGTAAACGGTGGCAACGCGCATCCACTGTGGAAGTGGCTGAAGCAGGAAAAGCCCGGGCTGCTCGGGATGGAGTCGATCAAGTGGAACTTCACCAAGTTCCTGGTTGATCGCGATGGTCAGGTGATCAAGCGCTATGCGCCCACCGACACGCCGGAAAAAATCGAGGGCGACCTGGGCTTGGTCCTTTGATCGCGAGGTTGGTGTCGGCCTGCGTCCTTGCATTGGGCCTGCTGCTGTCTGTATCGGCGCATGCGAAGCTGGAGGTCGGCGTGGCCCCGCCGGATCGGCTGGGCAAGACGCCCAAGCGTGACGAGATCCGGGTCAGCCAGTTCCGCGGCAGCGTGGTCGTGGTGACGTTCTGGGCCTCGTGGTGCGGGCCCTGTCGGCGCGAGCTGCCGGCGCTGGACGCGCTGCAGCGCGCCGCTGGATCGCGGGCGCATATCGTGGCGGTCAACGTGAAGGACAGCGCCGAGGACTACCGGCTGATCCGCAAGCAGCTCAAGGACACGCAGCTGACATTCACCCATGACACCGACGGGAAGATTGCCAAGTCCTACGCGGTCAATTCCTATCCGAATCTGTACGTGATCGACCAGGCCGGCGTGATTGCCTCGGTGCATGTCGGATTCGGGGAAGATTCGCTGGTCGAGATCATCGACGACATCAACGCGCTTCTGGTAAAACCTGCCGCTCCCGCAGTTCCTGCAGCCGCTGCGACTTCGACGACATCGGCGGCCCAGCCGGCGCCGGTCGCGGCTTCGCTGTCGGCCTGAATGCCAGTCACCCGGTCAGAGTGTTCGCACCATCAGCCAGTCGTCCTTGGCGTCGTCGCCCACGACGAATACCAACTCCCCGGCGATGCGGAAGCCTTCCTTTTCGTAGAAGCGGATTGCCTGCGGCTGGTCCTGCCAGACGCTGAGCCAGAGCGAAGCGGCGCCGCGTCCGGATGCAATCCGCCGCACTTCGGCCATCATTGCCTGTGCAACGCCGCGCCCGTGGAAGCGGCTGTCCACGTAGAAGCGGGCCAATTCCGCCGCGGGTAGCGGCGAGACAGTGTCGGGCGCCGCGTCCCCGAACTTCAACTGGGCGTGGCCGAGCCAGGTGCCATCGGGACTTTCGGCGATCAGGTTGCAGCGCGTGGGATCTGCGATCTGGCGAATCTGCGCGGCGTCGCCGTAATGTTGGTCGATGGCGGCGGCGATATTGTCCGGTGTCGAGCAATGGCCATACGCGGCCCTGAAGTTTCTCGCCATGAACTCGCCCAGAGGGCTTGCATCCGCAGCCAGCGCGTGGCGAAAGTGGATGCCGGGCGTGCTCATTTTTCCACGAAGGCCCGCTCGAACACATAATGTCCGGCGACCCCGATCTTCGGCGAGGCGATGAATCCGCGGGCATCGAGGATGCGCCGGAAGTCGGCGAGCATGGACGGGCTGCCACAAATCATGAAGCGGTCGTTGGCCGGGTCGATCGGCGGCAAGCCGAGGTCGCGCGCCATGTCTCCCGAGTCCAGCAGCGTGGTGAGCCTGCCGCGGTGCGGGAAGTCCTCGCGGCTGACGGCAGGGTAGTAGAGCAGTTGCCGAGTGATCTGCTCACCCAGGAATTCGTGGTTCGGGAGCTCGCGACGGATGTAGTCGGCGTAGGCGAGGTCGTTTGCGTGGCGCACGCCGTGGGTCAGCACCACCTTGTCGAAGCGCTCGTAGGTTTCCGGATCCTTCACGATTGCCAGGAACGGCGCCAGACCGGTACCGGTGCTGAGCAGGTACAGATTGCGCCCCGGTAACAGGTCGCTGATCAGCAGGGTGCCGGTCGGCTTGCGGCTGAGCAGGATCTGGTCGCCGGGGCGGATGTGCTGCAGGCGCGAAGTAAGCGGGCCATTGGGCACCTTGATGCTGAAGAACTCGAGTTGCTCTTCCCAGTTGGCGCTGGCGATCGAATAGGCGCGCAACAGCGGGCGCCCCTCGACCTCCAGCCCGATCATGACGAACTGTCCGTTGTCAAAACGGAATCCGTCGTCCCGGCAGGTGGTGAAGCTGAAGTAGTCGTCCGTCCAGTGGCGGACGTCGAGGACGGTTTCCCGGATGAAGGCGGCGGTCATTCAGTGGAGCGCATGGGGCGCATTCGGGCGGGGCGCCATTGTCGCATTCAGCCGCGGGCCTGTCTGCGTGGTGGCGGGCGACTATAATTGGCGTCCAGGCCGGGCACCCGGCCGCCAACCGGACGAACCGCCCATGCAGATCGACAACAACGCCGTGGTGACTTTCCACTACACGCTCACCGATGAAAGCGGCCAGGTGATCGATTCTTCCGAGGGCAATGAACCGCTGAGCTACCTGCAAGGCAGCGGCCAGATCGTGCCGGGCCTGGAGCGTCAGATGGCGGGCCACGTTGCGGGCGACAAGTTCACCGCCACGGTGGCGCCCGAAGACGCCTATGGCGAGTCCGATCCCGCGCTGGTGCAGGTGATTTCCCGCGCCCAGTTGCAGGGCGTCGAGGATCTGGAAGTCGGCATGCAGTTCCAGGCCGAGGGCGGCCGGCACGCGACCACGGTCACCATCAGCAAGCTCGAAGGCGACCAGGTCACCGTGGATGCAAATCATCCCCTGGCCGGCGCCACGCTGCACTTCGCCATCGAAGTGACCGCCGTGCGTGAAGCCTCGGCCGAAGAGCTCAGCCACGGCCATGTCCATGGCGCCGGTGGGCACCAGCACTAGTCGCGCATCGTTTTGCCCCCAGGCGGCCTCTGATGGGGACAGGTCCCTGAGGACTGATGATGGAGCATGGCAATGTTGCAGGTACGTGGTTCCCGATGGCTCGCCTTCATGTTTGCGGCGACCTCGGTCCTGATGGCGGCCGGCGTGCAGGCGGCTGATGGCACCTGCACTGTCCGCTCCGGTGACGGGACGGGTGTGCTGCTTGAGCTGTACACATCCGAGGGGTGCAGCAGTTGTCCTCCTGCGGACCAATGGTTTGCTGCACAGGCCGCGCGTGCGAAGCCCGAGGCGCTGAGCCTGCTGGCATTCCACGTTGATTACTGGGACCAACTGGGCTGGAAGGATCCATTTGCGCAGTCCGCGTTCAGCCGGCGCCAGTCCGATCGCGTCCAAGCCCAGGGCAGCCGCACCGTCTACACGCCGCAAGTGATGGCATCCAGCCACACTGGCCTGCGCTGGAGCGACAACACACATGCCCAGGCGACTATCGCCGAGCTGCAGCGCCAGCCGGCGCGCGCCAGCATCACCTTGACGACGCATCGATCCGGCGCGGGCTGGCATGTCTCCGTGAGCGCCTCACCTGCAGCGAAGGGTGCTGTGGGGCAGCCGGCCTTGTACCTGGCGTTGGCGCAGGACGGCCTGCACAGCGCGCCGACGCGCGGCGAAAATGCCGGCGCACGCCTGGCCCACGCCCGGGTCGCGCGCGGACTTTGGGGTCCCTGGCCATTGACTGGTTCGGGCGTTGCGCGGGAACTCCAGGTGGATCCAGCCAAGTCGGCTTCGAGCCTGGCCGATTCGCCAGGCAATGCTGGCACCAGCGCCTACACCCTGGTGGCGTTCGTGCAGGATCGGGCGACAGGAGAGGGGTGGCAGGCGCTGAGTCTTCCGTTGGCCGACTGCCGCTGAGTCCGCGCGTGCAAGAATGCGTGGCATGGAATCCCCGCACGCTGAAGCAACAATGCAGGCCTGGCAGGCGATGCGCTATGGCACGCCATCGGACGCGCTCGCGCTGAACCGGATTGCGCTGCCTGTCCCCGGCGTGGGCGAGGTTCGCATCCACGTCCACGCGGCCAGCCTGAATCCGATCGACTTCAAGTTGCTCAAGGGCGATCTCCGGCAGCTGATGCCAATGCAGTTCCCATGCACGATCGGATTCGATGCCGCGGGCACGGTTGACGCAGTGGGCGAGGGCAGTCGCTTTGCGCCGGGCGATGCGGTGTTCGTGCGCGCCAGCCGCAATACCCTCGGGGCATTCGCGCAATACACGGTGCAACCGCAGCAGTTCGTTGCGCTTGCACCTGCGAGCCTGGATGCAATCGGTGCGGCGTCCCTGCCACTGGTCGCGCTGACTACGGTACAGGCCCTGGTGGACCGTGCGCAGGCAAGGCGTGGCCAGCGCATCCTGATCCATGCCGGCTCGGGCGGGCTGGGCAGCTTCGCGATCCAGTACGCGCATCATCTCGGGTTGCGCGTTGACACCACCACCAGTTCCGCCAATGTCGACTGGGTTGCTGCGCTTGGCGCGGATCGCGTATTCGCCTACGACCGCGAGGACTACCGCACGGCCGGGCAGGTTTACGACATCGTCTTCGACACGCTGGGAGGCAGCCATACCCTGGACGCCTTCGACCTGGTGAAGCGCGGCGGCTGCGTGGTCAGCGTTGCGGGGCCGCCGGATACGCAGATGCGTGCGCGCTTTGGCCGCAATATCCTGGTGCGCGGCCTGATGCGCTGGATGGCGCGCAAGGTCATGGCGCGCTCGCGTGCCAGCGGCGTCGGCTACTTCCGCTTTCTGACCGAATCCAGCAGCGAGCAACTGGCCGGTATCGCGGCACTGGTGGAAGCCGGTGCGATCCATCCCGTGCTCGACCAGTCGTATGCGTTCAAGGAGTTGCCGACCACCATGCAGGCGCTCGCCGAAGGCCACTCGCGGGGCAAGCTGACGATCCGCATGCTCGACAGCGTGCCGGATGGTGGGCAGGCCTAGCCGGGTCGGATCATTCAGCCTGGGGCACTTGACCCGGTACCCGCTTCCCCGTGACGATCGCGCCGGAGATCGACTCTCGGGGGAATCCAATGCACCGCCCAATCCGACTTGCCTGCGCCGCCCTCGTCTTCGCCAGTGCCGCCGCGTTTCCGGCCCTTGCCCAGAACGCGGCAGTCACGGTGGCAGTGGATGCCAATGCCGGCAAGCACCCCATTCCGGCGACCATCTACGGCGTTGCCTTTGCCAGCCCGACCCAGCTCGGCGACTTGAATGCACCGCTGAACCGCTATGGCGGTAACGCCAGTTCCAGCTACAACTGGCAGCAGAACGCCAGCAACCGCGGCTTCGACTGGTATTTCGAATCCATTCCCGAGTCCAGCGCGACCCAAGGCGAGTTGGGCGACACCTTCATCACAAACAGTCGCGCCGGCGGCGCCGAGCCGATGCTGACCGTGCCGATGCTCGACTGGGTGGCCAGGCTCGGCGGCAGTCGCGCCAAGCTGGCCGGCTTTTCGCAGTCCAAGTACGGCGCGCAAACGGGCAATGACGCCCAATGGTTTGCCGATGCCGGCAATGGCGTGCTCAAGAGCACCGGCAAGGACGTCACCGGCAACGATCCCAATGATGCCAACACGCCCGCAGGCGTCGCCTTCCAGCAGGGCTGGGTGCAACACCTGACCGGGCGCTGGGGCCAGGCGGCGAATGGCGGCCTGCGCTACTACCTGCTCGACAACGAACACAGCCTCTGGCAATCCACCCATCGTGAGGTCAAGCCGACCGGCGCGACCATGGACGAGATCCGCCAGAAAATGATCGATTACGGCGCGATGGTGAAAACAGTTGATCCATCCGCCACTGTCGTCGGCCCGGAAGAATGGGGCTGGAGCGGCTACTTCTGGTCCGGTTACGACCAGCAATACGCCGCCGCAAACAACTGGTGCTGCTATCCAGATCGCGCCGCGCATGGCGGCATGGCTTACATGCCCTGGCTGCTCGACCAGTTGCGCCAATACGAGATCCAGACCGGTAAGCGTGTCCTGGATGTATTTTCGCTGCACTACTACCCGCAGGGTGGCGAGTTCGGCAACGACACCTCCACCACGATGCAGCAACTGCGAAACCGATCGACCCGCGCGCTCTGGGACCCGAACTACACCGATCCGACCTGGATCAATGACAAGGTGATGCTGATCCCGCGCATGAAGGGCTGGGTCAGCAGCTACTACCCCGGCCTGAAGATTGCGCTGACCGAATACAACTGGGGCGCCGAGGGCCATATCAATGGCGCCACCACCCAGGCCGACATCTACGGCATCTTCGGTCGCGAGGGGCTGGATATCGCCACGCGCTGGACCACGCCCGACGCGGCCACGCCAACCTACAAGGCGATGAAGCTGTATCGCAACTACGACGGCGCCAAGTCCGGCTTCGGTGATACCTCGGTGTCGGCGACCGCGCCCAATCCGGACATGCTGTCGGCGTTCGCCGCGCTGCGCAGCAGCGATGGTGCGATGACCGTGATGGTGGTGTCCAAGGTACTGTCCGGCAATACGCCGGTGACGGTGAACCTCGCCAACTTCGCCAACGCGGGCACGGCCCAGGTCTGGCAACTGACCTCGGCGAATGCGATCACCCATCCAGCCAATGTCGCGCTGACCGGTAACAGCCTGGTCACGTCGGTACCGGCGCAAAGCGTCACCCTGTACGTGATTGCCGGCGGCACAGCCAACCTGCCGCCGACCGCAATGGCCAGTGCGACGCCGACCAGTGGCACGGCGCCGCTACCGGTGATCTTCTCCAGCGCGGGATCGTCCGATGCTGATGGCAGCATCACTGGATACGCATGGAACTTCGGTGACGGTGCAAGCGCGACCGGCGCCGGTGCCAGCCATACCTATCCTGCGGTGGGCGTCTACACTGCCATGCTCACGGTGACCGACAACCTGGGGGCAACGACCAGCAAGTCGCTGACCATCACGGTCAGTGCCGATCCGTCGTTGCTCAATGCCCCAAGCGGCTTGGCCGCCAGTGCCGTGAAGGGCTTCAAGACGGCATTGCGCTGGACGGACAATGCCGGCAACGAAAGCGGATTCCGGATCGAACGGGCACCATCGGGGTCGAGCAGTTACGCGCAGGTCGGGCAGGTCGGGACCAACGTGGTGAACTACACCGATACCGCATCGCGCGGGACCTTCGTGTATCGCGTCCGTGCCTTCAACGCGGTCGCAAACTCCGCGTACTCCAACACGGTCACGATCAGGCTGACGAAGTAGCCCGGGTTTACGAAGCGGCCTGGGCTGACGCCATCGCGCCGACCACCGGTGCGATGACTGTGACATCTACCGGCAATCCATTGAGGGCGGCGTTGCCGCAGCCGCCCTCGACAGCGAGTGGATCGCTCAGGTCGTTGTAGCTTTCGCCAGGCAGCAGCGTGGCGCGCGCAAGCTGCACGCCGTCGCGGCCGTGGCCAAATCCATGCGGCAGGCAGGCGACGCCGGGCATCAGGGAATCATCCGCGCGCACCTGGGTGTGGATTTCGCCGACCCGCGAGCGCACCGAGACCATGTCGCCATCGGCAATGCCGCGGTCGGCAAGATCAGATGGATGCATGCCCAGCTGATGGCGCGCCTTGCCTTTTACCAGGCGCGGCGCGTTGTGCATCCACGAATTGTTGCTGCGCACGTCGCGTCGTCCGATCAGGCGCAGGCCATCGGCGGCTGCCGCGGCACGATTGCGTGTTGCGAAACGCGACAGTTCGGCCAGCAGCGCAGCGGGCGCCGCTTCGATGCAGCCGCTCGCGGTTTCCAGCCGGGCAAGCAGCGATGGCCGCAGCGGGCCGAGATCCAGGCCGTGCGGCGCAGCCTCAAGCATCGCCAGGTCCACGCCGCTGTCCCCGCGCGCGAGCCCCGCGGCGATCATGGCGCGTGGCGGCGGCAAGTCGCGCCACGGCTTGCCCGCGGCATCCGAATAGGCGGCGCCCAGGCCGTTGACGATTTCCCAGTCGGCGCGCTCATCGGCGCTGCACTCGCGTATCGGCTGGCTCAGCCGGGCCACGCGACGCACGGCGAAGGCGTTGAAGATCAGGTCGTAGTGATGCTGGGTCAGCGACGAGGCCGGTGGCAGGATCAGGTCGGCATGGCGCGTGGTCTCGTTGATGTAGATGTCGATCGAGACCATGAAGTCCAGCCCCGACAGTGCGCGATCCAGGCCGCGTCCGTCGGGCGTGGACAGCACCGGGTTGCCGGCGACGGTGAGCAGGCCGTGCACCTGGCCTTCGCCCGGCGTCATGATTTCCTCGGCCAGGCAGGCAACCGGCAGCTCGCCGGCAAATTCCGGCAGGCCGCGCACGCGACTATGCCACCGCCCGCCATGGCCAGCACTGGTGCCTGGGCCGGTGACCGGGATGGCCGGTTCGTTGGGCAGCATGCCGCCTTCGCGGTCGAGGTTGCCGCTGACGAGATTGACCAACTGCAACAGGTATTGGCACAGCGTGCCCCAGGCCTGCACGGAGACGCCCATGCGGCCGTAAGCGACCGCGCGCGGCGCAGCGAGGAAGTCACGCGCGATGCGCTGCGGCACGTCTGGCGTGATCCCTGACTCGGCTTGCAGCATTGAAATGTCGATCGCGTTGATCGCAGCCAGCGCGGCATCGAGCCCCGCGATACGGTCGCCGTAGGCGGCAACGCGCGGTGGTCCGAGCGCGAGCATCGCCTGCAGCAGGGCGACCAGGAACAGCGCGTCCCCGCCCGGGCGGATGAACAGGTGTTCGCTGGCGATTTCCGCTGTTTCCGTCCGTCGCGGGTCCACCACCACCAAGGTCCCGCGCGCGACCAGCGACTTGAGCCGCCTGGCGATGCCCGGCGCGGTCATCAGGCTGCCGTTGGAGACGACCGGGTTGGCGCCCAGCATCAGGAAGTAGTCGGTGCGATCGATGTCAGGGATCGGCAGCAGGAACTGGTGGCCGTACATCTGCGCGCAGGTGAACTGGTGTGGCCACTGGTCCACCGACGAAGCGCTGTAGACATTCGGGCTGCGCAACGCGCGCAACAAGGACGGCAGGTAGGCGATGTGGCCGAAATGGTGGACGTTTGGATTGCCCAGGTAGGTCGCGACGGCTCCGGGCCCATGCGCTGCCTGCAGCGCCGCGAAGCGCTCGCCGACGAGCGTGAATGCCTCGTCCCAGCCAATCGGCAGCCAGCGTTCGCCATCGCGGCGCATCGGCGTGGTCAGGCGATCGGGATCGGCCTCCAGGTCGAGGATGGCGTTGCCCTTGGGGCAGATGTGGCCATGGCTGAAGGGATCGGCGGCGTCGCCGCGGATTGCCAGCAACTGGCCATCCTCCGACTGCAGCTCGAGGCCGCAGATCGCCTCGCACAGGTCGCAGGCCCGGAATTGTGATGTGCGCATGCTGACGTCTCCCATCGGCCCGATTTCGTCCGATGGTAGTCGATCACGCGACGGCAACAGGTGGATTTGGCATGATCGGAGTTTGGTCACCCAAGGCAATCGCATGACCCGCATCGCCACGCTCGCCGCTGCCATCCTCGCTTGCCTCGCTGCATCCGGGGTAAGCGCGCAGGATCCTGCCAAGCCGACCTTGGCCGCGGCTGCGCCCGGTGCGCCGATCGAGCTGCAGGTGGACCTGCGCGATGCCGGCCGCAAGATCTTCCGCGTGCGCGAATCCATCCCCGTGCAGGCCGGTCCGCTGCGGCTGGAATACCCCAAATGGATTCCCGGCGAACACTCGCCATCCGGCACGATCGCCGGCGTCACCGGACTGAAGTTGTCGGCTGGCGGCCAGCGCCTGGCCTGGCGCCGTGATCTGCGTGACATGTTCGCCATCACCACGCAGGTCCCTGCCGGCGTCGACCGGGTCGAGCTGGAGTTCGAGTACCTCTCGCCGACCGGTGGTGGCAACTTTGGCTCAAGCGTGTCGGCGACGCCGCGCCTGGTTGACCTGGAGTGGAACCAGGTGGTGTTTTATCCGGCCGTTGCCGGATCCCTGGCCCTGCCGGTCCGGCCCTCGGTCCGCCTGCCAGCCGGTTGGCAGATGGGCACGGCGCTGGAAGCCGACGGTGCTGCCTCGGCCGATGGCAGCACGCGCTTCCGCACGGTGTCGCTGGAACAACTGGTGGACTCGCCGTTGATTGCGGGCCAGAACTTCCGCCGCATCGACCTGGCGCCCGGCGCCGCCACCCCCGTCCACCTCGACATCGTTGCCGACTCGCCGGCCAACCTCGTGCTGACCGATGCCCAGGTGCGCGATCACTGCAACCTGGTTGTGCAGGCGGAAAAGCTGTTCGGCGGACATCACTACGATCACTACAATTTCCTGTTCACGCTGTCCGACAACACCGGCCACTTCGGCCTGGAGCACCACCAGAGCAGTGATGACAGGCTGGAATCCGAGTTCTTCTCCAATGCCGACCAGTACGTCACCGGTGCGTACCTGTTGCCGCACGAATACGTGCACAGCTGGAACGGCAAGTTCCGCCGTCCGAACGGACTGCTGACGACCAGCTTCAACACACCCATGGAAGATGAGCTGCTGTGGGTCTACGAAGGCCTGACCAACTATCTGGGCGAAGTGCTGACTGCGCGCTCCGGGCTATGGACTCCCGCGCAGTATCGCGAGGCGCTGGCCAGCACCGCCGCCGAGATGTCCGGTCAGACTGGACGCGGCTGGCGTCCCCTGCAGGACACCGCCGACCAGGCGCAGGTGCTGTATTTCGCGCCTGCCGCCTGGGGGAACTACCAGCGCGGCGTCGACTTCTACGCTGAAGGCACGCTGTTGTGGCTGGAGGTTGATACCCGGCTCCGCGAGTTGAGCGGCGGCAAACGATCGATCGACGACTTTACCCGGGCATTCCATGGCGTCGGCGGGAATGGCTTCGTTCCGCGGGGTTACGACTTCGATGACGTCGTTGCCGCGCTTGAGGCCGTGCAGCCTGGCCAATGGCGTGGATTCCTGCGCGAGCGACTGGACTACGTGGGTGACAAGGCGCCGCTTGGCGGGCTGGCGCGTGCTGGATGGGCACTGGCGTTTACCGATACGCCATCGAGTTATACGAAGGCAAGCGAGGCGAAGTCGCACCAGGTGGACCTGATGGATTCGATTGGCCTGCGCGTGGCCGCTGACGGCGGCGATGATGCCGAGGGAGTGGTTGGCGACGTGCGCTGGGGCGGCCCGGCCTTCGACGCCGGGCTGGCGCCTAACATGACCCTGGTGGCGGTCAATGGGCTGGCGTTCAAGCCCGATATCCTGCGCGCGGCGATCGTCGAGGCGAAGGACAAGGGCACGCCGATCCGCCTGCTCACCAAGAACCTGGATACCTTCAGCACGCTGGAGGTTTCCTACCGCGGTGGGCTGCGTTATCCGCAACTGGTGCGCTCGACCGGCCCCGATACCCTGGCGGCGATCATCGCGCCGCACTGACGCGCAATCGCAAGCGCAAGCGCTGCGCGACTCGCCACAGCGGGTCCGCAGCGGCCGTGGCGTGGATTCAGGCGCTGCGGCTTTCGCGATACAGCCGGCGCAGGCCGTCACGCAGTTCCGGCAGCATGCCGGCATACGCCGCGCCGTGGCCGATGCGTCGGGCATGCAGCGACAGGCCCATGCGCAACGATGAGCCGTAGCGGATCCCAAGGAATCCACACACCACGCGCAGCACCATGTCGGGCTTGGCGACCAGGCTTTCGTAGTCGATATCCATGATCCGCCCCGGCAGGACCTGGTGCCAATGCCGCATCAACCGGTCGTACTGCAGGTAGGCCGCCGCGAGTGCCCCAGGATCGTGGACCGGCAGCGGCGACTCGCCACCCGGCTGGGCGAGGATCGACACGCAGGTATCCATGGGGTCGCGGCGGACGTGCAGCAGGCGCGCGCCGGGCAGTGCGCGCACGATGATGCCCGCCAGCAGAAAGTCCAGCGGCCGGCTCTCGCAGACCAGGATCGGCTTGCCACGGTTGGCCCCGGTGGACTCGAGGAACTCGCGGCCAAGTTGTTCGGCGTCAACCTCACCAAGGCGCGCGAAGTCCGCGGCTTCGAACGGCCGGGAAGAATCACGCCCGAGCCGATGCGACAGCAGCGGCGCAAACACCGGCAGCGAGCCCAGTGATTGCACGCGCGAATGCCGCGAGAGCAGGTTGCCGAACAGCGCCACGCCTGACTGCGGCATGCCGAATATGAAGACCGGCGCCTGGCTCGGCCGTCCGGATCCCATCGTGCGGACGAAGCGCTCGTCGCAGGTTGCAATCAGCGCATCAGCCCAGCGCTCGGGCGGGCCCAGGGTTCGCGGCGAGCGGCTCGCGATCGCCGCCTGCAGGTTCGGCCAGGCGACGAGACTGTCGCCATCGGCATCCAGTTCGCGGAACAGTGCCAGGGCGGTGAGTTCGCGTTCCTGCGCAGACAGTGTGTCCTGCAAACGCTTGGCGAGTTGCGTGCGATGCGTTGGATCGTCGCGGCCGTGCAGCCCCGACAGGGCCCAATGGGCCTTCGCATGGCCGGGCTGTACCGCCAGGCAGGCGCGCAGGTCCTGCTCGGCGCCCTCGGGCATGGCGAATTGCCGACGCGCCAGTGCGCGATTGAAATGGATCGACGGCTGGGTGCTGTCCATGGCCAGTGCCTGGTCGAACAATTCCAGCGCCAACGCCTGTTCGTCGAGCCGGGTAAGCGCCACTGCAAGCGCATCGACGACCACCGCGCCCAGGCGGGGCAGCGATAATGCGCGCAAGGCAACGTTACGCGCCTGCTCAATTCGCCCGCAGGCGATCAGGCAGCGGGCCTGGTGCACCAGCAATTCCACCTGGTCGGGCTGGATCGCCAAGGCTTCGGTCGCCAGTTCGAGCGCCCGCTGGTGCCGGCCCCTGCGCGCCATGACCAAAGACAGCCAGAGCCGTCCCGGCCCGGAATTCGGCTCGCGGGCCACGAACGCTTCAAAATTGGCTTGCGCGGCTTCCATACTCCCCAGCTGGAAGTACATCATCCCGCGCTGCCAGAGCTTTGCTGCCCGGCTTTGCATCAGTCCAGTCTAGCCCCTGGTGTTGGCGCGGACACCGCGCTGGCGCACAGATTGCAAGTCCGGCGGGGCGGGGCGGCCCATCGCAGGTAAAATGATCGGATGTCCCTAGTCACTCTCCAGGACGTCGACCTTGGTGTCGGCGGTCCCCTGCTGCTGCAAAAAGTTTCGCTGGCGATCGAGCCCGGCGAGCGGGTCTGTGTCGTCGGTCGCAATGGCGCGGGAAAATCCACGCTGCTGCGGCTGATTGCTGGCGAAATCCACGCCGACGACGGCGAAGTGCGCCGCTTCGGCAGCAAGATTGCCGGATTGGCGCAGGAAGTCCCGTCCGATGTCGCCGGGACGATTTTCGACGTCGTCGCGCTCGGTCTGGGCGATGCGGGCACAAGGTTGGCGCGCTACCACCATATGCTGCACGACGGTGCCGACATCGACCTTGAGGCATTGGGCCATTTGCAGGAGACGATGGAATCAGCCGGCGACTGGAGCCTGCAGTCCAAGGTCGAGCAGGTACTGACCCGGCTGGATCTTCCCGAGGACACCGAATTCCGTGCGCTGTCGGGCGGCATGAAGCGGCGCGTGCTGCTGGCGCGCGCGCTGGTTGCCGGACCCGATTTGCTGCTGCTCGACGAACCGACCAATCATCTCGACATCGAATCGATCGCCTGGCTGGAGGGCTTCCTCAAGTCCTACAACGGCAGCGTGATGTTCGTGACCCACGATCGTGCCTTCCTGCGCTCGCTGGCGACCCGCATCATCGAAATTGATCGCGGCCAGGTCACCTCGTGGCCCGGCGACTACGACAACTACCTGCGTCGACGCGAAGAACGCCTGCACGCCGAGGCCCAGGCCAGCGCCGCATTCGATCGCAAGCTGGCACAGGAAGAAGTGTGGATCCGCCAGGGCATCAAGGCGCGTCGCACCCGCAACGAAGGGCGTGTGACCGCGCTCAAGGCGATGCGCCGCGAGCGCAGCCAGCGCCGTGCGCAGGTGGGCAAGGTGCGCATGGAGGCGGCCGAGGCCGGTTCTTCGGGCAAGCGCGTGATCGAGGCGAAGGACCTGGGCTTCGGTTTCAAGGACAAGCTGATCGTGCGTGGCTTCGACACCCGCATCCAGCGTGGCGACAAGGTCGGCCTGATCGGCGCCAATGGCTCGGGCAAGACCACCTTGCTGCGTTTGTTGCTCGGCGAATTACAACCGCAGGAGGGCGAGGTCATCCAGGGCACGAATCTTGAGATCGTGTTCTTCGACCAGTTGCGCGCCGGTTTGCGCGAGGACTGGAACGTCCTGGACAACCTGTCCGAGGGTCGCGAGTTCATCGAGATCAATGGCGCCCGCAAGCATGCGATGGGCTACCTGCAGGATTTCCTGTTCGCGCCGGACCGCGCGATGGCGCCGATTTCGCGGCTGTCAGGTGGCGAGCGAAACCGCTTGTTGCTGGCGAAACTCTTTGCGCGACCGTCGAACCTGCTGGTGATGGACGAACCGACCAATGACCTGGATGTGGAAACCCTCGAACTGCTCGAGGAGCTGCTGGTGGATTACGCCGGCACGCTGATCCTGGTCTCGCACGATCGTGACTTCCTGGACAACGTCGTGACCAGTTGCCTGGTAATGGAAGGCGAGGGGCAGGTAGGCGACTACGTGGGCGGCTATACCGACTGGCTGCGGCAACGCCCCTCGGCGCCGGTTTCAGCTTCTGCTGGCCCGGGCGCAGTCCCAGCGCCGGCCCCGGCTTCTTTCGCGCCACCGCGCACGATCGCAGCGCCGGCCGTTGCCGCCGCGCCGCCGCGCAAGCGTCCATACAAAGAACAGCGCGAGCTTGAGCAGTTGCCTGGCGTGATCGAACAGCTCGAGGCCAGCGTGGGCAGTGCTACCGCCGCCATGAACGACCCCGCCTGGTACCAGCGCGGGGCAGCGCAGATGCAGGCTGATACCGCGGCGCTGGCCGAACTGCAGGCGCGTCTGGAAACCGCCTACGCCCGATGGGCCGAACTGGAATAAGCACCGTCGCCATGACCGAGATCCGACAGGAAGACCTGATCCAGAGCATCGCCGACGCGCTGCAATACATCAGTTACTTCCATCCGACCGACTACATCCGCAATCTTTCGGCCGCCTACGACCGGGAGCAGTCGGCCGCGGCAAAGGATGCGATCGCGCAGATCCTGGTCAATTCGCGCATGTGTGCCGAAGGCCGTCGGCCGATCTGCCAGGACACCGGCATCGTTACCGTGTTCCTCGAAATCGGCATGAACGTGCGCTGGTCCGACGCGACCATGGGCGTCGAGGAGATGGCCAACGAAGGCGTCCGCCGCGCCTACGGCAATCCCGATAATCCGTTGCGTGCATCGGTGCTTGCCGATCCTGCGGGCAAGCGCATCAATACCCGCGACAACACGCCGGGCGTGGTGAACATGCGGGTGGTGCCCGGCAATACCGTGGATGTGATCGTTGCCGCGAAGGGCGGTGGCTCCGAGGCCAAATCCAAGTTCGCCATGCTCAATCCGTCCGACTCGATCGTCGACTGGGTGCTCAAGACCGTGCCGACCATGGGCGCCGGCTGGTGCCCACCGGGCATGCTCGGCATCGGTATTGGTGGCACCGCGGAGAAAGCGATGCTGCTGGCCAAGGAAGCGCTGATGGAGCCGATCGACATCGTCGATCTCAAGGCGCGCGGCGCGTCCAATCGCGCCGAGGAATTGCGCATCGAACTGTTCGACAAGGTCAACGCGCTCGGCATTGGCGCGCAGGGACTCGGTGGCCTGACCACGGTGCTGGACGTGAAGGTGCGCGATTTCCCGACCCACGCGGCGAACCTCCCGGTCGCCATGATTCCAAATTGCGCCGCAACCCGACACGCGCACTTCACCCTCGATGGCAGCGGCCCGGTCGTGCTCGAGCCGCCGTCGCTGTCGGACTGGCCGAGCCTGACCTACGATCCGTCCAATGGCCGCCGCGTTGACCTGGACACCGTAACGGCCGATGAGGTGGCGACCTGGAAGCCGGGCGAGACGCTGCTGCTCAACGGCCACATGTTGACCGGGCGCGACGCCGCGCACAAGCGCATCGTGCAGATGCTCGATGCCGGCCAGCCCTTGCCGGTAGACCTGAAGGGACGCTTCATTTATTACGTCGGTCCGGTCGATCCGGTGCGCGATGAAGTCATCGGGCCGGCTGGCCCAACCACGGCCACGCGCATGGACAAATTCACCGAGCAGGTGCTGGCGCAGACCGGCTTGCTCGGCATGGTCGGCAAGGCCGAGCGCGGACCGGAAGCAATCGAGGCGATCCGCAGGCACCGCTCGGTGTACCTGATGGCCGTCGGTGGCGCTGCCTACCTGGTATCGAAGGCGATCCGCGCCGCGCGCGTGGTGGCGTTCGACGACCTGGGCATGGAAGCCATCTACGAATTCACCGTGCGCGACATGCCGGTGACCGTGGCCGTGGATTCGACCGGCGAGTCGGTGCATAAAACCGGCCCACGTGAATGGCAGGCACGGATCGGGAAAATCCCGGTCGCAGTCGAATAACCCTTGGTGTACGGTGGCGGGCCTTGGCGTCCGATCACCGAAGGAGCACTGACATGATGACTTTGTACTACTCGCCGGGTGCGGCCAGCCTTGCAGTGCATTGGCTGCTGATCGAGCTGGGCATTGCGCATGAACTGCGCAGCGTGGACTTCGCATCGCGCCAGCAGAAATCCGCCGACTACCTGCAGCTCAACCCGTCAGGTGTGGTGCCGACTCTGGTCGTGGATGGCGAACCGCGCACTGAAGTCGCGGCGCTGGTGATGCAACTGGCCGATACCCATCCCGAAGCCGCACTGGCTCCGGCGCTGGGCAGCGATGCGCGTGCGCATTACTACCAATGGATCGCCTTCTGCGCGAATACGCTGCAGCCGGCGTTTCGCCGCTGGTATTACCCGGATGAACCGGCTGGCGCAGACAACGCGGAGCTTGTGAAGGCCGCCGCCGAGCGCGATGTTGGCGACAGTTTTGATCGGCTGGATGCGCACCTTGGTACCCATGGGCCGTATCTGCTGGGCGAGCAGGTCAGCGCTGCAGACTTCTACCTGGTCATGCTCATGCGCTGGTCGCGCAACCTGCCGCGGCAGGCGCTCGACTGGCCGAATCTGCGCCGCCTTGCCGACCTGATGCGGGCGCGTCCGTCATGGGCACAACTGTATGCAGCCGAGGACCTGAGCGAGTGGGCCTGAACGCACAGCACATCCTGCTGGCCGGTGCGACCGGACTGGTGGGCGGGCTTGTCGCCAGCGAAGTCCTGGCATCACCTGGATTTTCCGGCAAGCTCGTGGCTCCCGGGCGGCGCGCCCTCGCGCTGTCGGACCCGCGCCTGGTCGCGGCCGTGTGTGATTTCGCGGCGCCGGAGGCAGATCGCGACCTGGCCGCTGCGATGCGCAACGCGCACGCGCTGCCGCTCGATGCCTATGTCTGCTGCCTCGGTACCACCTTGCGCGCCGCCGGTTCGCGCGAGGCCTTTCTTGCGGTGGACCGCGAACTGGTCATCCGGCTCGCGCAATTGGCGCGCGAACTGGGTGCGAGCCGCGCCGTGCTGGTGTCCTCGGTTGGCGCAAGCCGGCAATCGGGAAATTTCTACCTGCGCGTGAAGGGCGAGGTGGAAGATGCGCTCGAGCGCGCCGGCTTCTCGCGACTGGACCTGCTGCAACCTGGCCTGCTGATCGGCCCGCGCGCCGAGCGTCGTCCGGCGGAAGCGATCGCGCAACGGTTCGCGCCCCTGGCCGATCCGTTGCTGTTTGGCGGGTTGCGCCGTTACCGCAGTATCCCGGCGCTTTCGGTTGCACGTGCAATCGTGGCGTTACTGGAAGAAACCGGGTCCGGCGTCTTCACGCACACGCATGATGCGATCGTGGCGCGCGCCGCGCGGGGCTGAGCAAGCCGGAGCCTGAACTGCTGTCGGATCCGGTCCGTTGTCCTACTTGAGCAGCGGCAGCAGCGCGGACCAGACATGGTCGCGCAGGCGACCTTGTACGGCGGCGACCGGATGCATGTTGTCGGCCTGGAAGTTGCGCCTGTCGTCGGCGACTGGTGCCAGCAGGAACGGAAGGAACGCCACCCGATGCGACTTCGCGAGGCCGGCGTACATGGCATCGAATCCCTTCGTGTATTGCGGGCCGAAATTCGGTGGCAGGTGCATGCCCACCAGCAGCACGCGCGCGCCGCTGTCCGTTGACTGCGTGATCATCCGGTCGAGGTTGTCCCGGCTGTGCGCCAGTTCGAGGCCGCGCAGGCCATCGTTGGCGCCCAGCTCGATCACCACCACCGCCGGGCGCAGGCGTTTGAGCTCGCGCGCGATGCGGGAGGCGCCGCCTGCTGTGGTTTCGCCGCTCACGCTCGCATTCACCACGTCCCATTTCGGGTGGGTCGTGCGCATCCGCGTCGCCGCCAGGCTCACCCAGCCCTGGTTGGCCGCCAGCCCGTAGCCTGCAGAGAGTGAGTCACCGAGCACCAGGACGGTCCGCGTCGCTACCTGTCGTGCCGCCGTCGCCGATGCGGGGCGTGCCGACGCGGGGCGTGTCGACGCGGCGCCGGCGGCGGCCCCATCGGCGGCCATGGCAAATCCGGCCCAAGCCAAGCCGGCCCAAGCCAAGCCGGCCAGAGCAAGCAGCAGGCCCACGATCCACGCGCGCAGCGGTTGAACTCGGCGCTCGTGCCCTCCATATCCTTGGTTCATCCCGCAGGCTCCAGATCCCATGACTGATGCAATGGCGGCAAACGCGCCCGATTCAAGCCGTGCGACGGCCCGATCCGGCGCACTGGTTGCCGACGGTTTGGGTAAGCGCGTCCGCTTGCCCGACCATGAGCTGACCATCCTTGATGGCGTCGGGTTCCGTATCGAGGCCGGCGAGGCGGTCGCCATCGTTGGTGCATCCGGCTCGGGGAAGAGCACGTTGCTGTCGCTGCTCGCTGGCCTGGACCAGCCCAGCATCGGGTCGGTCACGCTCGATGGCGTCGAGTTGTCGGCCCTGGACGAGGATGGTCGAGCCAAATTGCGTGGCGAGAAAGTTGGCTTCGTGTTCCAGAGTTTTCAATTGCTGCCGGCGCTGACCGCGCTGGAAAACGTGATGCTGCCGCTGGAGCTGCGCGGCGACCGCGAAACCACGGGACCGGCGACACAGATTCTCGAGCGGGTTGGCCTCGGAGAACGGCTGACCCACTATCCCCGGCAACTGTCCGGCGGCGAGCAACAGCGCGTCGCGCTGGCGCGTGCATTCGTGACTGGCCCCTCGCTGTTGTTCGCAGATGAGCCGACCGGCAACCTCGACACCGAAACCGGACGTGCCGTGATTGATTTGCTGTTCGGCCTGAATGCCCAGGCCGGAACCACCCTGGTGCTGGTGACCCACGACGAGCGCCTCGCAGAGCGCTGCAGCCGCGTGTTGCGGCTGGATCGTGGACGGCTGGTCGGGTCGTGAGATTGCTCGCGCTGGCCTGGCGGCAATTGCGTCGCGACCTCGCGGCAGGCGAGTTGCGCGTGCTGCTTGCGGCACTGGTGCTTGCGGTCATGTCCGTCGGCTCGGTGGGATTGTTGACCGACCGTGCCGAACGCGCCCTCGCCATGCAGGCCAATACGCTGCTTGGTGGCGATGCCGTCCTGCGCGGCGACGAACCGATCGGTGCGGCGCTGCGCAAGCTGGCGCAGCGGCCCGGGCTGGTGGTGACCGAAACCCACGCGTTCCCGAGCATGGTCGGCGTCGGCGACAAGCTCAAACTCGGCGACGTCCGTGGCATCGGCAAAGGCTTCCCGTTGCGCGGCCGTTTCACGGTGCTGCAGGAAGGATCTGCACGCGAACAGTTTGCCAAGGGCATTCCGGCGCGCGGCACGGTGTGGATGAGCCGGGCAGGTGGACAGGCGCTGTCGGCGCGACTCGGCGATCAGGTCCAGGTTGGTGAAAGCCTGTTGCGATTGACCGCCTTCGTCACCCAGGAACCGGAAGCCTCGCTGGATTACTTTGCCGCCGGTCCGAAAGTTTTCCTCAACTTGTCCGACTTGCCGGCAACCGGCCTGGAACAACCCGGCAGTCGCATCGTCTATCGGCTGGTCGTGGCTGGCGACCCGTCGCAGGTGGAGTCGTTCGTGTCCGCGGTCCGGCCCGCGGTGGGTCGCGGCCAGCGCCTGGAAACCGCAGCGGATGCGCGGCCGGAAGTGCGAACCGCGCTGGATCGCGCGGGGCGGTTCCTCGGCCTTGCGGCGCTGGTGGCCGTCGTGCTCGCGGCGATTGCAGTGGCGATGGCGGCGCGAAGGCACAGCGCGCGCCACCAGGCCGGCAGCGCGGTCATGCGTTGCCTGGGCGCAAGCCAGCGCACGCTGGTCGCAATCCATGTCGGCGAACTCGCCTTGCTGGGGATTGGCGCTAGCGTGATCGGCGTTGCGCTCGCCTGGGCATTGCAGGCTGCGGCAGGCGCGTGGCTGGCGCAGGCGATGCAGGTTGCGGTGCCCGCGGCAGGCATCCAGCCGGCCATCGAAGCGGTTGCGGTCGGCATGACTGTCCTGCTCGCGTTCGGAATTCCGCCCGTGCTTGCATTGCGTCGGGTGTCGGCGCTGCGCGTCTTGCGCCAGGACCTCGACGCAGCCGAGCCCAGTGCCTGGGTCGTTGCCGTGCTCGGTCTGTCCGGGCTGGGCGTGCTGCTGTGGTGGAAGGCCGGCTCTGCGGAACTGGGCACCGCAATGCTGCTGGGCATCCTGGTAACCCTGGCAATGCTGGGACTGCTCGCGCTGGCTTTGATCGCCGTCGTGCGCAAGTTGCGCGGCCGCCTGCACGGGCCGCTTCGCTATGGACTGGCGAACGTGAGCCGCCGTCCTGCCGCGAGCGTCGCGCAGATTGCCTCGCTCGGACTGGGACTGATGGTCCTGCTGCTGCTGACCTTCGTGCGCACCGACCTGCTCGCGCGCTGGCAGGATGCGCTACCGGCCGACGCGCCCAACCGGTTCATCATCAATGTGCAACCCGACCAGCTCGCCGATGTGAAGCGCTTGATCGCACAGTCCGGTGCGAGTGCGCCCGAACTCGTGCCGATGGTCCGCGCGCGGCTGGTGGAGTGGAATGGCAAGACGGTGACCGGTGCGGATTTCGAAGCGGGGGGCGATCGTGCGAAGCGCCTTGCCGAGCGCGAATTCAACCTGAGTTCCGCGGCAGTCCTGCGACCCGACAATCGCATTACCGACGGCCGCTTCTGGCCGGCGACGGGCAGCAAGGGCACCGAGTTGTCGGTGGAGGAGGACTTCGCGCACATGCTCGGCTGGAAGCCGGGTGACCGGGTCGTCTTTGATGTCGCAGGCCAACGCCTCGAAGCAACCATCACCAGCCTGCGCAAGGTCGACTGGCAGAGTTTCAAGCCGAATTTCTTCGTCCTCGTCTCCCCGGGTGTGCTCGACGATTTCGCTGCAAGTTATGTGGGCGGCGTGCATGTCGGCAACGGCGATGCACTGGCGCGCAACCTGGTTGCAGCGCATCCCAACTTGACCGTCATTGATATTGACGCCGTGCTTGCGCAAGTCCGATCCACGGTGGACCAGGTGTCGGCCGTGGTCGAAGCGGTGTTCTACTTCTCGCTCGCGGCCGGTGTGCTGGTGCTGGTCGCGGCGATCGGCGCCTCGCAGGACGAGCGCCTGCTCGAGGCAGCGGTGATGCGCGTGCTGGGCGGCAGCCGTCGCCAGTTGCTGTTGGCGCAGGCATCGGAATTTGCCGTCATCGGATTGCTGACCGGATTGGCAGCGGCAATTGCAGCCAGCCTGCTCGCGGGTGTCGTTGCCGATCAGGTTCTCGACCTGCCGTTCTCGGTGGATTGGACACTGGTGCTCACCAGTACAAGCGTGGGCGTTCTCGCCGCGGTGGCCGCGGGCATGCTGGCGACGCGGCGGATCCTGTCGGCACCGCCAACGGTGAGCTTGCGCGAGTTGGGCTAGGCGACTGTCGAATGAGGCGGCCGGCGGCAGCCGCGGCCGCCTGCGCCTTCAAGGCACCAGCAAGGCCAGCACGAAGATCCCGAGCATTGCGAAGGCGAGTCCCAACTTGAGCGCAGTGCCAAGAGCCAGGCCGAGCCAGGTGCCGAAGCCGATTTTCGACGCCTCGCGCCAGTGGCGCCCGCGCGCGAGTTCGCCGAGCGCCGCGCCGAAGAACGGGCCGAGGATCAGGCCGGGGATGCTGAAGAACACTCCGCCGACGATCGTGCCCAAGGCCGCGCCGAGCATCGCGAGCTTGCCTGCGCCGACGCGCTTGGCGCCCATGGACGTCGCGCCGACATCGATGGCAATCGACGCCAATGTCAGCAGGCCCAGAAAGGCGATCGTCCAGCCGCTGACCTGCGAATAATTGTCTGTCCATGCGCCAAGCCACATGCCGGCGAACATCAGCGGCAGGCCGGGCAGGGCGGGCAGGATTGTGCCAGCGAGGCCGGCAAGAATGAGCAGGGCGGCGAAAACCCAGGCGAGCAGGTGCATGTCCATGCCCCAAGTCTAGGCGATCGCGCTACGCAGGCGAAAAAAAACGGGCCCGCTGAAGCGGGCCCGTTCATCGGTCACCGGCGCATTACGGCTGCGACGGGGTGTTCTCGGCAAAGTATTCGTGGCTGTCGGCGTTGTTCAGCGCGCCGTCCGGATCGCTGATTGCCAGGCTCTTGGAGCCGGTCTGGCCATAGACCACGTCGTTTGTGCTGGCCACGACGTTGAAATGGCTGGTCTCGTGGATCAGCGTCCCGCCCTTCGAATCGGTGCCCGAGGTCGGAGCCGTCCAGAACGCCCTGCACACGAAGATCTCGTATGGCTTGGTCGGATAGACGTAGGCGTAATAGTTCTGGTTGCAACCGCAGTTGATCTTGACCTGGCCGCCGCTCTGGGCGAGGGCATTGTCGAGCGCAATGAAGTGGTTGGTGGCAGTACTGAATCGGGTGGTGGTGAAGGCGCCGAACCAGGTGGTGTAGCGCGTGGTCGGCGAAGCATGCGTTGCAAAGTAGTTTCGTGCGCCCTGCGTATACGTCCGTGCCTGCAGCACGCCCGCACCGGCGTCGGTAATCTGGGTGGAACTGCAGCCGACGTAGGTGATGCCGCCGACCACGGTGCCGCCCGAACCCGGCTTGCCCTTGCCGCTGACGTTGCCCTTGCCCTGGGCCTTGAGCGCCGACTCGCCGTCAACCCAGACGGTGACTTCGGACGAACGCAACCCGGCCAAGCGGCCATTGGCGCCGGCAATCTTGCGGCCACCTGCAGTGCGGGCGCCGTTGAGCACCGAGTCGTAGGTCACGCTGAACGGGCCACCGGCGGCCATGTCGTAGCTTTCCGCGAGATTGACCTGGAACCCCTTGGTCTCGTATGGCTGAAAGCTGACCATGTCCGCTTCGGTCGGCGCCGGGCGCTTGACCACCGGGCCCAGGTACGTCGCGGCCTTGCCGTTGCGCAGGACCTGGAACAACTTGCCTTCTGCGCTGCCCGACGGCAGCTGCCAGTACGGCACTTTAAGAACCTGGGCACTGTTGTTGGTGATCTGGAAGGCGACCGAACCGGAGCCGTCGGCCTCGCCCTGCATGGCGATGCTCAGCGGATTGCGGACGGACTGGTCACTGTTCTGGCGGGCGGCGAAGCTCGCTCCGGCAGTTGCCACGAATGCGGCGGCAAGCGCGATAGTACGGATGGGACGGGTCATGCGGACTCCCCGGGAATCGAAAGAAAGGAATGACCCTCGGTCAAGAGGGCCGGCCCAACCTTATCGAACTGTGCGCCGCATCGCATGTTGCACTGCGGCATTGCCCCACCTGCATCAATGCCGTGACGCCCAGCGGGTGCAAGGGAACTCAGTTGCGGTAGTCGCGGTGGCAGGCGTCGCAGGCCTTGTCCAGCTTGGACAGGGTGGCCGCTGCGGCCGCGCAACTCGCCGGAGGGGCTTGCAGCGCCCCGTCGGCGGCCGCCCTGAGGGCGGTGGCGTAGCGACCGAACTGGGGCTGGTCATTCATGTCCGGGAAGGCAGGCTCGATATCGCTGGCAACCAGACGCAGCACCTGGAAGTGCGCGGCGAGATCAGTCGTGGCGCAGCGGTTCTGCTTGATGTTGCGGTCCATGACATGCATGTGCGCGCCCATCATGGTCATGACTGCCGTGTCGTAATGCGGGCCGCGGTTGATCGCATTGACGATCATCACAGTGGCAATGGCGCCGACGGCAAGGCCGACCAGGAACAGGACGAGCGAACGCATGCAAACCTCCGTGGAATCAGTTTGGGTATCGACAGGGACTTAGCGGACGGGAACCAGGCGGCCCTGGACCAGACGCACCCGCGAGCCGACGGCCACGCCGTCGGCGATCAGGTTCTGGTGCACCACCAGGTGGCGACCGTCATCCATGCGCAGCGCAATACGATAGGCCTGCTGGGGCTGCGCGGCGTGTGAAGGAGAGCCCGCGTTTGGCGTCGTGGCGGCAGCGGATCGCTGCGGGGCGGACACGACGCCGCCGACGATCCCGCCAAGCACCGCGCCGCCAGACGCGGTCGCGCGGATCGCCGAGACCCGCTCGATCCGCTCGATCCGGCCGCAATCGGCACAGGCGACGCGTCCAGGCGCAGGCTGCGGGCGCGGCGTCGGGCGCGATGCAGGCTCGGGCGTGCTGACGACTCGCGAGTGGGGCGCCACGGCACAGCCGCCAAGGACCAGGCAGGCGAGGGTCAGCGATGCGAAGCGGGCGGACATTGCCCGATTATGCAGTGCGCGGCGGACGCGGAAGCCGCCGGTCGCTGAATTAGAATGGCGAATGGATCCAATCCTCCAGGAACGATTCGCTGGAATCGACCGTCTTTACGGCCGCGGCGCGGTCGAACGCCTGTCCACGCGGCATGTGGCAGTGATCGGCCTGGGCGGTGTGGGGTCGTGGGCGGTTGAGGCCCTGGTGCGCACCGGCGTCGGGCGGCTGACGCTGGTGGACGCCGACGATGTCTGCGTGTCCAACAGCAATCGCCAGTTGCACGCGGTTGCTGGGCAGTTCGGACGCGGCAAGGCCGAATTGCTGGCCGAGCGCGCGCGATTGATCAATCCACTGGTGCAGGTGGATGTCGTCGCGCAATTCCTCACCCCGTCCAATCTGGACGACCTGCTGGACCGGGGCTACGACCTGGTGCTGGATGCCTGCGACAGTTTCCGCAGCAAGGTGGAAATGATCGCCTGGTGCCGGCGCAGGAAGTTGCCGGTGCTGGTGGTCGGGTCCGCTGGCGGACGCACCGATCCGACCCAGGTCCGCGTCCGCGATCTGTCGCGCACCGAACACGATGCCTTGCTGGCGCTGGTGCGAAAAAAATTGCGCACCGATTTCAATTTCCCGAAGAACGCATCCCGCTATTTCGGCGTGCCGGCGATCTATTCGCTGGAAAACGTCCAGTACCCGCAAGCCGATGGCAGCGTCTGCGGCACCCGCCCGGCGATGGGGCCCGCTGCGGCACTCAAGCTCGATTGCGGTGCAGGCCTGGGTGCCGCGACCCACGTGACCGGTGCGTTTGCATTTGCCGCGGCAGGCAAGGCGATCGAACTGCTGCTGCGGCCGGACAAGGTCGCGCCGGCAAGCGAGCCCGGAAATGCCGGCGACGAAGCGCACTAGTCCGCGTGGGTCGGCCCCGGGTCGGGAAGCCGGAACAGGCGCAGCGCATTGACGAACGTGGCTTCTGCGATCTGCGCAGGCTCGCAGTTGCGCAGCGAGGCGATGGTGGCGGCGACGCGGGTCAGCCGCGATGGCTCGTTGCGCTGGCCTCGATGATCGGCATCCGGCTGGTCCGGTGCATCGGTTTCAAGCAGCAGGAATTCCAGTGGCATTGCGCTCACGACCCGGCGGATCCGCTTCGCCCGCTCGTAGCTGACCGGGCCGCCGATGCCGATGTAGAAGCCCAGGTCGAACAACCTGCGCGCCTGCTCTTCGCTACCCGAGAAACTGTGCACCACGCCGCGCAGCCCGCCGATGCGGCGCAGGGCGTGGAGGATGTCCTCGACGGCCTGCCGGGCATGAAGCACGACCGGCAGGTCGAACTCGCGCGCCAGCTGCAGTTGTCCTTCAAGCAACTCGCTCTGGAAATTGCGATCGAGCCCCTCGACGAAGTAGTCCAGACCACATTCGCCGATAGCGGCCGGCCGCTCGCGCTCGATCCAGTCGCGCAATTCGGCCAGATGGCTGCGTTGGTGCCCGGCCAGGAAAACCGGATGCAGTCCATAGGCTGCATGCAGCCCGGGGGCCGACGCACAGACGTCACGCAATGCGGACCAGCTGTTCCGATCCACGGCCGGAACCAGCTGGGCGACAACGCCCGCGGCTTCGGCGCGCTGCACGACCGCATGGCGATCGGCCGCGAATTCCGCAGCATCCAGGTGGCAATGGCTGTCGAACAGGCGCATCGATCAGTTACCGGCGGTGGGCGGCCGTTTCTTCCAGGTCGACAGCAGCAATGTGCCCAGGCCAAGCAGGATCTCGTCCGCGAACGGGACGAAGTCGGGAATGATCACGTCAACGACGAACAGGACCAGGGTAATCATGAACAGCGTCGGGAAGCGGAGCCTGGATGCATAGACGAGCACGGGGCCGAGCAGGGGGTTGGCCATGGGGACTCCTGTGGATGCATGAACGCTAGCACGCGCATGGGCGGCTATGACCTGAACGAAGATCGGATTTCAGACTGAACGAAATTTTTACTTGCTTGGTGGGGGTTCAGCCGGCGCATCCCATCATGGCCGCGATCCCGATACGTCCGGGACCACAGGAGAACCAAGATGGACAAGTCCCTCGCAGTCGCCCTTGGTGGCGTGCTTGCAGCAGGTGCCGCGATCGGTGCCTACAAGACCGGTGTGATCGGCCCGCAATATGCGGAGGTCGTGCGTTCCACTCCGGTCACCGTGAAAGAACCCATGTATGCCGACGTCGTCGACGCGGTCCCGCTGACCCAGACCACCGAGTCGCCGCAGAAGGTATGCGACAACCAGTCGGTCCAGGTGCGCCAGCCCGAGCGCTTCGGCAACAAGGATGGCACCTTGATTG
>JBBRZU010000006.1:0-50983 GCA_038236425.1 Lysobacterales bacterium | reverse complement strand
GGATGACGCGGCGGACTCCGAAGGCATGAGCGTGGAGTTCAAGGACCAGACCTCACTGGCGGACAAAGCCGATGCGGCGTCGGCGTCGGCGTCGGCTCCGCCGCCGCCCGCAGTTCAGGCACCACGACAAGCAGCACCCTTGGCTGCGCCCAAGGTGGTCGCGGCTGAGCGCCCGGCTCCGGCCAGCAATGCACCGGCGCCGTTTTCCGACGCCGGACTGGACGAGCATGTCGCTCAGCGGGCTGCAGCCGAGCCAATGGCCGCGCCAACGGGCGGCATGGCCGGCAGCCTGGAGCGCGCCGGCGAATTGGCTGCCAAAGCCGATTCGCGCCTGGACGCACAACGCAGGCATCGCGACTCCGAAAGCGCCGAGGCTACTGCCAAGCAATCGGCGACCAATGCGGTCGCGGCCCCTGCCGTTGCCTCAGCAGTGGCCGGAGCCGCACCCGCAGCAAGCAGCGAAGCACTTGGGGGCGCAGCGCGCGACAGCGATGCCGGCTCGACCCATCCGGAGCCTGCGGCCTGGCTGGCGCAGATCCGGCGCCTGCGCAATCGGGGCGAGACCGGCCAGGCGCGAGCCGCACTGCTTGAATTCCACCGCGTTTATCCCCATTGGATGATTCCAACCGACCTGGCGCCGCTACTCCGCGAATGAGTGTTCCCCTTGCCGGTCCCGGCCCACGCTTCGTCTCCCTGCGCGGCCTGCTGCCCTTCGTCCGCCCGCATCGCCGGCTCGTGGCTGGCTGGCTGGGGGCGCTTGCGCTCTCGTCGAGTTCGACCCTGTTCTTTCCATGGGCGTTCCGGCACGTCATCGACCAGGGCTTCGCCCGCAGTGCGCCGATCGATCGCTGGTTCCTGTTGCTGTTCGGCGTGGCTGTCGTGCTTGCCGTGGCCACGGCGGCGCGATTCTTTTTCGTCTCGCTGCTCGGCGAACGGGTGATCGCCGATCTGCGGCGCAGCCTGTACGGCCATCTGCTGTCGCTGGACCAGAGCTTCTTCGAACGTACCCGCAGCGGTGAACTGCTCTCGCGACTGTCCGCCGATGCGGAGCTGTTGCGCAGCGTGGTCGGCTCGAGCATGTCGATTGCCCTGCGAAGCATCATTACGGTGGTCGGCAGCGCGGTCATGCTGGCGGTGACCAGCCCGCACCTGGCGGCCCTCGCCCTGGTCGGCATTCCCTTGATCGTGCTGCCGATCGCCCTGACCGGGCGTCGGGTGCGTGGCGCGGCGCGCGACAGCCAGGACCGCGTGGCCGATGCCAATGCCCGGGCCGGCGAAACCTTCAATGCGATGCACACCGTGCAGAGCTACGCCCGCGAAGACTTCGAACGCGGCCGCTTCGGCGAAGCGGTCACGAAATCGCTGGGCGCCGCGCGCCGGCGCATCCGCATGCAGTCGGCGCTCACGGCCGGCGCGATGATGCTGGTGATGGGCGCGATCACCGCCGTGCTCTGGGTCGGCGCGCACCAGGTGATCGCCGGCGTCCTCAGCGCAGGTACGTTGGCGCAGTTTGTCCTGTATGCCTTGCTCGGCGCCGGTTCGGTTGGTGCGTTGACGGAAGTCTGGAGCGAGGTGCAGCGCGCCAGCGGCGGCATGGGCCGGATCAACGAACTGTTCGCGGAAGTCTCGCAACTTCCCGTACCCGAAACGCCGGTGACCTTGCCAACGCCGATTCGTGGCGAACTGCAGATCGACCAGGTGACCTTCCACTACCCGACGCGACCGGACATGGCGGCGCTGGATGGCTTCAGCCTGCAGGTGTCGCCGGGAGAGACCGTCGCGCTGGTCGGCCCCTCGGGCGCCGGCAAGTCCACCGTGTTCCAGCTGCTGCTGCGTTTCCATGATCCCGATGCGGGCGCGGTCACCCTCGATGGCATCGACGTGCGCCGGCTCGATCCGGTCGCGCTGCGCGAGCACATCGCCCTGGTGCCGCAGGACCCGGTGATTTTTGGCACCACCGCGCGCGAGAACATGCGCTACGGCAAGCTCGACGCCACGCCGGCGGAGATCGAAGCGGCCGCCCGCAGTGCCGAGGCGCACGATTTCCTCGCCGCCTTGCCGCAGGGATACGACAGCGAACTGGGCGAACACGGCGCGCGCCTGTCGGGTGGGCAGCAACAGCGCCTGGCGATCGCTCGCGCCCTGCTGAAGGATGCGCCGATCCTGCTGCTGGACGAGGCAACCTCGGCGCTCGACGCGCACAGCGAACGCGCCGTGCAACAGGCACTCGAGCGATTGATGCATGGGCGCACCACGCTGGTGATCGCGCATCGCCTGGCGACCGTGCTCAAGGCAGACCGGATCGTGGTCATGGACCATGGCCGCATCGTCGCCCAGGGCACGCACGCCGAACTGATGGCACAAAACGGCCTGTACGCGGAACTGGCGCGCCTGCAATTCGACCACTGATGTGGGAGCTGCCATCGATGTGGGAGCGGCTTTAGCCGCGATAAGCATGATTTTACTTGGAGGCAATCGCGGCTGAAGCCGCTCCCACAGGTAGCTCGGGTGGCTCGGGTGGCTCAGGCGTCGACGAAGCGGACGCGCCTGGTGATCGAGCAGGTCAGCTCGTAGCTGATTGTGCCCGCCGCCGCCGCCACTTCCTCGGCCGGCAAACCTTCGCCCCAGAGCACGACCGGATCACCGACCCGGGCTTCGGGCAAACCGCGCAAGTCGAGCGTCATCAGGTCCATGGAGACGCGGCCGATGATCGGCACGCGCCTGCCATTGAGCAGCACCGGCGTGCCGGGCGGCGCCGCGCGCGGATAACCATCGCCGTAGCCAATCGCAGCGACACCCACGTCCATGTCCTCGGGGCATTCCCAGGTGGCCGAATAGCCCACGCGCTCCCCGCGCAGCACGCGGTTGATGGCAATCAGGCGGGTGGACAGGGTCATTGCCGGGCGCAAGCCGAAGGCCTCGCCGGCACGGCCAGCGACCACCGACAATCCGTACAGCGCGCCGCCGGCGCGCACCCAGTCGCGATGCGCATCCGGCCATCCAAGCACTGCCGCCGAGTTGGACAGCGAGGCACTCGCATCCTTCACTGCGCCGGAGTTGTCGAATGCGCGAAGCTGCATCCGCGTCTGCTCGCCATCGAACTCATCGGAACTGGCGAAGTGCGACATCAACACGATTTCGGTCGCGACGCTGGGCAGGGCCTGCAACCTCGCCCGCACCTCGGTCGCACGTGCAGCCGGAAAACCGAGGCGGTGCATGCCGGTGTCCAGCTTGAGCCAGCAACGCAAGCGTGCGCCGTTGCCGGCATCCCGCTCGGCTTCGAGCATGGCCAGTTGCGAGTCATGGTGTACCACCGTGTCCACGTCGAGGCGGCGCAGTTGTGCCAGGTCGGCTGGCTCGTCGAAGCCCGACAGCAGCACGATGCGCTGCGACATCCCCGCAGAGCGCAGGCGCTCGGCATCCGACAGCGCCGCCACACCAAAGGCATCGGCGCCTTCCAACGCCCGCGCCACGCGTTCCAGGCCATGGCCATAGCCATCGGCCTTGACCACGGCCATCACCTTCGAGCCGGGAGCAAGCGCACGTACCCGCGCCAGGTTGTGGCGCAGGGCGTCGGAATGGATGGTGGCGGTGGTCGGACGCGACATCTGCGCATTCTACGATGCGCAGGCAGGCCGGGGAGCCGAGTGCGCACCGCTGGGCGTGCGGCGCGCCGGGGACCAGCGCCGGCGACCCGCGCGAGCCGAACTATTCGAACGAGCCGGTTGCGTCCCGGGCCAGGTTGTCGAAGCGCGTGTATTCGCCGAAAAACTTCAGCTTGCACATGCCGGTGGGGCCGTTTCGCTGCTTGCCGATGATCACCTCGGCCAGGCCCTTGTCCTGCGATTCCTTGTTGTAGTACTCGTCGCGGTAGATGAACACGATGATGTCGGCGTCCTGCTCGATGGCGCCGGACTCGCGCAGGTCGGCCATCACGGGACGCTTGTCGGTGCGCGATTCCAGGCCACGATTGAGCTGGGACAGGGCGACCACCGGCACGTTGAGCTCCTTGGCCAGCGCCTTGAGCGAGCGCGAGATCTCGGAAATTTCAGTAGCGCGGTTTTCGCCGGTGCCGGGCACGGTCATCAGCTGCAGGTAGTCGATGACGATCAGGCCAAGGTCGTGCTCGCGCTTGATCCGGCGCGCCTTGGACCGCAGCACGTCGGGCGACAGGGCCGGCGTGTCGTCGATGAAGATCTTCACGTCCGACAGCATCTTGATCGCCATGTTGACGCGCGACCAATCCTCGTCCTCGAGCTGGCCGGTGCGCAGGCGGGTTGCGTTGATGCGGCCAATGGACGATATCAGGCGGAACGCAAGCTGCGATGCCGACATTTCCATTGAATAGACCGCGACTGCCTTTTTGGTCTTGAGCGCGGCGTACTCGGCCATGTTCAGGGCCAATGTCGTGTTGTGCACACAGATGTCGTTGGCGATGAAATTATGCGTTTCCGGCACGGTCAGGTCGTAGACCTGCTGGACGCCGGTGCAGGTGATCGATTCGATGCGGTCCCAGACCACGTCGCTCGACGCCAGGGCGGCCAATCCTGCGTCTTGCAGGACCATCGCCATGCGCGCCAGGCGGGCTCGCGACATGCCGCGCTTGCCGACGTGCAGGTTGCTTTCGCTGGCACCGATGCGTCGCGCCAGTTCGGTCCAGGACAGTCCACCCTTGGCCTCGGCAATGCGCGTCCAGATTCCGACCGGCAGCAGGTCGACATTGCTGTGCGCCTTGCGTCCGGCGAGGGACAGCAGCACGCGGTCGAGCGCAGCCTGCTTGCCATGGATGCCGATATCCGATGCAAAGGCGCGGATGGAGTCGCCGTCGGTGATGTCGAGTTGCCAGCACGACCGGCGCGTATCGCGATAGCGCACCCAGCGCTGGCGCAGCTTGGCGACGACGCCAAAACGCAGCAGCAGGTGTTGCACCTGGCGGGCCAGCCGCTCGGACACGCTGGCATAACCCAACTGCGATTGCCCGCTGGCCAGCAGGCTGGCCCAACCATCGGTGGCAAACAGGCAATTGAGCAACAGCGCCAGTTGCGCACGCGGCAGGCGGAACACGGCGGCCGGGATGGACTTTGCGGCCGCGCCCTGCCCCATCAGGCCGTGGCCGCGCAGCCAATCGGCAAGTGGATTGGCAGGCGTCGTCAGCGCAGGCTCGATCGCCAGGACGGCGCACAGGCGCGACATGGACGCCGGGTCGGGCACGTGCTTACCCCGTCGCCACTGGCTCAAGCTGGACGCCAGCACCCCGACTTCGCGCGCCACCGCGGCTGCGCCGCCGCGTGCCATGCGCGGATGCGCATCGAGACGCAGTGCGAAGTCGCAATCGTTCGACGCGTCGCGGGCTGGGTTGCCGCGCATCCGCCACGAAGGCGCGAAGCCTTCGCGCGTCTCGACCATGCGTGACTGCATCCCGCCAAAATCCGCGAGCGTCGCCTGGAAATCGGCCACTATCTCCGGATTGGAGTTGGTGAATCGCGGCGTGGCGCCGGTCAGGCCGCCGTCGCCGATCAGATAGCCGAGCAAGCGGACTTCGCTCTCGCGCATCGCCTCGGTCCCGAACACGGGAAGCCGGCGCGGCACGGCGACGAAGTCACCCGCCTGCAGTTCGAGCAGCGGCTTCCAGCCTTCGAGGGTAAGAAAGGGATGCGGCGCGGTGGTTTCAACGCGACGCCCGAGGCGCGTGCGCACCTCGAAGGTCGGCTTGTGCCCGTCATCGACGAAATCCGAAGGCGCGGCGCGGCCAAGCCGAAAGTCCTCGCCCAGCGTGCCAAGGCTGCCACCGCGAGCGCAAACGATCTGTTCGATGGTGGCGATGCTGCCGTCGTCCTGCACGATCTCGGCGTCGGCGCTCAGGCACTTGCCCATCGCCGGGCGCGCCGCAAGGATGATCAGGTCCGACGGTTGCAGCCCCGCGGTCATCTCGTCGAAATCATGGAAGCCGGTCGGCAGGCCGGTGACCGAGCCCTGGTTTTCGTAGCGCTCCTGCAGGACCTGGAAGGCTTCCTTCATGGCCTCGCGCAGCGGCACGAAGTCGGCGCGGCCGCGGCGGCCCTGCTCGGCGATGCGGAACACCTTCATTTCCGCGGCGGACAGTACTTCCTGGCTGTCGCGGCCTTCGGGTTGGAAGCCATCGTTGACGATCTCGGTGCCGGCATCGATCAGCTGCCGCATGACCGACTTCTCGCGCACGATTTCGGCGTAGGCGCGGATATTGGCGGCGCTGGGCGTGGTGCTGGCCAGCTCGATCAGGTAACCGGCGCCGCCGATCTGCTCGGACAGGTTGTTGGCCTCGAACCACTCACCTAACGTGACCGCATCGAACGGCTTGTTCTTCTCGGCCAGCTCGCGGATGCCACGATAAATCATCCGGTGGTCGCGCCGATAGAAGTCGTTTTCCGTCAGCAGGTCACCGACCCGATCGAGCGAGTCGGGCGCAAGCATCAGGCCGCCGATGACGGCCTGCTCGGCTTCCACCGATTGCGGTGGAACGCGCAACGCATCAACGCGCGGGTCGGAACGGAATGATTCAGGGCGTGCGGACATGGTCTTCTTGTGGTTGTCGACGTCAGGGTCGGCCGACCAGGACGGAAAGTGGCATCTTACTGGTCGGGCGCATGGGAGCGTTATGCACAAGCCTGTGGATAAGCCGTGCGCATCTCAGCGTCTGCGACATTCATGCCGGCCAGCGCATGGCGCGGGCAGCGCATTTGCCGCGCAAGCGACGGTGCGTCGCGTGCCCCGGGCAATCGACTGGCCTGCGGTATCCTTGCGATGGCACAGGCAATCAGCGCGTAGGGAGCAGGCATGGCAGGCGTGATGTTCGATCTTGCGCGCCGGGCGTGGCGCCGGCTCCCGGCCGGGCTGCGAACTTCGGCGCCGGTGCTCTCGACGGCCACGCAGCTGCGTCGGTGGCTGGCGACCGGGGACAGCGCAGGGCTCGTTGCCGGGTCGAGCGAAAACCGGGCGCCGGATCCCGCGATCACGCCGGCTGCCATCGCCGTGACTGCTCCCGACCCTTCGCCATTGCCTCTGCCCCCACCCGCACCCGATGGCATGCGCGTCATCCGCACCATCGACGAACTCGATGCCATGCTGGTGCAACTCGACGCTGCGGCCGCGATCTCCGATGACGAATTGCGGCGGGTTTTCCCCACCTTCCGCATGGAATTTCCGCTGGAGCTGCCTGCCGACCCCGACAGCGACGAATACCGCGCCGTGCAGATGCGCCTGTACGAGTGGCTGCATGGCAGGCCCTACGCGGTCAGCAACGAGGTGACGGTCTTTGACCTGGCGACCCACGTCCGCTATCCCTTCCCGTACAGCACCCAGAGCCCGGACACGGTCGGCAACCACATCATCGCCATCGGCCATGTGATCCGGACCCTCGGCCTTCGCGGCGGTCAGAGCGTGCTCGAGTTCGGCCCCGGCTGGGGCAATACCACGCTGACGCTGGCCAGGATGGGATGCCACGTCACCGCCGTGGACATCGAGGCGAAGTTCCTGGCCCTGATCCAGGAGCGCGCGCGCACCAAGGGCCTGGAGATCGAAACCCTGCACGGGGATTTCTCGCTGGCGCGGACCCTGGAGCGTCGCTTCGATGCGGTCCTGTTCTTCGAGTGCTTCCATCATTGCGCAGACCACCAGGCGCTGGTCGCCTCGCTCGACCGGATCGTCGCCCCGGGCGGGAAGATCCTCTTCGCGGCCGAGCCGATCCTCGACGAATTTCCGCTGCCCTGGGGCCTGCGACTGGATGGCGAATCGCTGTGGGCAATCCGGCGCCATGGCTGGCTCGAACTGGGCTTCCAGGAAACTTATTTCCGCGCCCTGCTGGACCGCAACGGTTGGCGGGTCGACAAGGTGGTTTGCGCGGAAACGCCCTGGGGCGTCATCTACGTGGCGAAACGCAAGGTCGAGGCCTGAAACAAGAATGGCCGCCCTGGGGCGGCCGTGCTGTGCTGTCGACTTGAACGCCGGATCAGGCTTCCGGGACGACGATGACCTTGACCTTGGTTTCCACGTCGGCGTGCAGATGCACGGTGACCTCGAACTCGCCGGTGCGACGGATCGCGCCTTCGCTCATGATCACTTCCGATTTCTCGAGCTTCTTGCCGGCGGCGGTGAATGCCTCGGCGATATCACGCGCGCCGACCGAGCCGAACAGCTTGCCTTCGGTGGATGCATTGGCGGCGATGGTGACCGAGGCTTCCTCGAAACCGGCCAGGCGCGACTGCGCGGCGCCCAGCACGTCATTGGCCTTGGCTTCGTACTCGGCGCGCTTGGCTTCAAACGCAGCGATGTTCGACTTGGTGGCCGGAACGGCCTTGCCGGTCGGGACCAGGAAATTGCGGCCGTAACCGGGCTTGACGTCGACGGCATCGCCGAGGCCGCCGAGGTTGACGACTTTCTGCAGGAGGATCAGTTTCATGTGGGGCTCCGTTACGTTAGCGACCCGCGCGCCGCAAGGGCGCGCGTGCCGCAACTGAGGCTGTCCGTAAGGTACTTAAGGATCAGACGTTGTGGTTGTCGGTGTACGGGATCAGGGCGAGGAAACGGGCGCGCTTGATCGCGGCCTGCAACTGGCGCTGGTACTTGGCCTTGGTGCCGGTGATCCGGCTGGGCACGATCTTGCCGTTCTCGCTCAGGTACTGGCGCAGGGTGGCCAGGTCCTTGTAGTCGATATAGGTGATGCCTTCGGCGGTGAATTTGCAGAACTTGCGGCGGCGGAAGAACTTGGACATGTCGGTTTCCTAGGGCTCAGGCGGCGTCGGCGGCGTCAGCAGAGTCGGCAACATCGCCAACGCTGGACTCGGACGAATCATCGTCACGGCGACGACGGTCGCCCTTCTCGTCCTTGCTCTTCAGGATGAGGCTCGGCTCGGTGTCGGCTTCATCGCGCGAGAGCACGATGTGACGCAGCACGGCGTCGTTGAAACGGAAGCTGTCGGTGAGCTCGGTCAGCACCTTCTGGTTGCACTCGATGTTCATGAGCACGTAGTGGGCCTTGACCAGGTTCTCGATCGGGTACGCCAGCTGGCGGCGGCCCCAGTCTTCCAGGCGGTGGATCTGGCCGCCATCGCCTTCGATCAGCGTCTTGTAGCGCTCGATCATGGCGGGCACCTGCTCGCTCTGGTCAGGGTGGACCAGGAACACGACTTCGTAATGACGCATCGGTTGTTTCCTTGTGGATGCGGCCCGTCGCCGGACCAACAGCTCCCGGCCGGATGCCGTGGAGCAAGTGCCGCAGGCGATGAAAGCCCCGCGGAGCCGCGGATTATGCCAGCCGCCAGGGGCCGCAGGCAAGTCCTTGGGCGGAAAGCAGTTTTTGGCTGACACCGGCGCAAGGGCCGGGTCAGCGCGGAAAAATCCTAGAGGGCGACCTGCTCGGTGGTGGTGAAGCTCTCGCCGCAGCCGCATTCCGCCGCCATTCTCGGGTTCCGGAACACGAACTGCTGGTTCAGGCCTTGGGCGACCCAGTCGATGACCGTACCGTCCACCTGATCGAGGCTGGCGGCATCAACCCGGACGGCGACGCCGTCCTGTTCAAACACCGCATCATCGGCGGCGGCATCGGTGGCGATGTCCACCACATAGGCCCAACCGGAGCAGCCGCTCTTGCGGACCCCGAAACGCAGGCCAGTCGAGCCCGGCGTCTGCGCCATGTACTGGCGGACGCGATCAGCGGCGGCGGGGGTCAGGGTGACGGCCATGCATGCTCCAGAAGGTGCGCGGGCAGTATAGCGCCGCGGGTCGGCGCGCCCGCCTGCGGTATCCTAGGCGTTCGTCCTACACAGCATAGATGGGCCCATGGCCCCGGGGATTCAAGCGCGATGGCAGTGATCAGCATCCAGCAGGCGCTGGCAGGCGGCGCGAGCGCCGGCAGCGAGGTCACGGTCCGCGGCTGGGTCCGCACCCGGCGTGATTCCAAGGCGGGCCTGAGCTTCGTGAACGTCAGCGACGGTTCGTGCTTTGCTCCAATCCAGGTGGTCGCACCCGACACTCTGGCCAACTACGAATCCGAGGTGAAGCATCTCAGCGCCGGCTGCGCCGTGATTGCGACCGGCATCCTGGTGCCCTCGCAGGGCCAGGGCCAGAGCTTCGAGGTCCAGGCGTCGTCGGTGCAAGTCGTCGGCTGGGTCGAGGATCCGGAAACCTATCCGATCCAGCCCAAGGCCCACTCGCTCGAGTTCCTGCGCGAAGTCGCCCACCTGCGCCCGCGCACCAACCTGTTCGGCGCGGTCACCCGCATCCGCCACTGCATGGCAATGGCGATCCACCGCTTCTTCAGCGAGCAGGGTTTCTACTGGGTCAACACGCCGATCATCTCGACCTCGGACGCCGAAGGCGCGGGCCAGATGTTCCGCATCTCGACCCTGGACATGCTCAACCTGCCGCGCGATGCCTCGGGCGGGATCGATTTCTCCAAGGACTTCTTCGGCAAGGAAGCCTTCCTCACCGTCTCCGGCCAGCTGAACGTCGAGGGCTTCTGCCTGGCGCTGTCGAAGGTGTACACGTTCGGGCCGACCTTCCGCGCCGAGAATTCCAACACGACCAGGCATTTGGCCGAGTTCTGGATGATCGAGCCGGAGATCGCCTTTGCCGACCTGAATGACGATGCCAACCTGGCCGAGGCCTTCCTGAAGTACATCTTCCGCGCCGTACTGAACGAACGTGGCGATGATCTGGCATTCCTCGCCGAGCGCGTGGAAAAGACCGCCGTGAGCAAGCTCGAGGCCTTCGTCGGCGCGCCCTTCGAGCGGATCGAGTACACCGATGCGGTATCGCTGCTGCAGAAGTCCGGCGTGAAGTTCGACTTCCCGGTGGAATGGGGCCTGGACCTGCAGACCGAACACGAGCGCTGGCTCACTGAAGTGCATGTCGGCCGCCCGGTTGTGGTGATCAATTATCCCGAGCAGATCAAGTCGTTCTACATGCGCCTGAATGACGATGGGCGCACGGTCGCGGCGATGGACGTGCTGGCACCGGGCATCGGCGAAATCATCGGTGGCAGCCAGCGCGAGGAACGCCTGGACGTGCTGGACGCGCGCATCGCGCAGTTCGGCCTGGATCCCTCGCACTACGAGTGGTACCGCGACTTCCGCCGCTACGGCACGGTGCCGCATGCCGGCTTCGGCCTCGGCTTCGAGCGCCTGGTGGTGTATGTGTGCGGATTGTCGAATATCCGCGATGCCATTCCGTTCCCCCGGGCCCCGGGCCTGGCGACGTTCTGACCGATGGCGCAGGCACTGCTGTTCCTGTTCCTCGGCCTGGCCGGATCGGCCGGCCCGGCGCACTTCGGAATGCGGGTGTTGTCGCATCGCCAGCAACTCGATCGTGGCCTGCCGTTTGCGCCTGGAACCGAAGACGGCGGCCTGCCCTACAGCTGGTGGCTGATGCGCTTCCAGCATCGCGCCCTGCCCGACCCCGCGCTGCGCCAGTTCGGAACGATCGCTGGCATCATGGGCTGGATCACGCTGGTCGGCCTGGTCGGCAGCGCGATCGCGATCGCCGCGACCAGCGTGCAATGAGCGACCACCTTTCCCGGAGCGTTTGATGGACCACGACGGCAACGAAGACTACGCGCGCGAAGAATGGTGGCTGGCCGCACCCGAGCACCTGCTGGTGTGGGCGCGACTGCGCGTGCTCGACAGCGGCGTGGCCCAGGTCTTCGACAGCCAGGGCGAGACCCTGGTGTATGAATCCGATGATGTCGCGCGCGCGGCCCTGATGGACGCCGATTTCCGCTCCCTCGACGGCATGGATGAAGACGACGCCGAAGCATTTGGCATGTCGCTTGATGAGTTGCAGCCGCCGCATGGCAATGACGAGGAAGAACTGTTGCCGCAGATGCTGCGTACCCTCGGACCGCGGCACTGATGGACGCCCCGTCGCCGCCGCTGTCCGGGCGTGACGCGCTGGTCTGCGGCGCATCCGAAGGCATCGGCCGCGCCAGCGCGATTGCCCTGGCCGAGCGCGGTGCCAACGTCTGCCTGCTGTCGCGGCGCCGGGACGTGCTCGAGGCCCTGCGCGATGACCTGCCGCGCGTCCACGCCGACCAGTTGCATCGGGTGATCGCCGCCGATGTCGGCCGCAGCGATGCCTTGCGCGACGCGCTGGCGGCCCTGTTGGCGAGCCAGCCGGTGCAGATCCTGGTCAACAACACCGCCGGTCCGCCGGGTGGCGCCGCGTTTGCCGCCGACCCCGAGGACTATGTCGCCGTCTTTCGCCAGCACCTCGTCGCTGGCCAGATCCTCGTGCAGGCCGTGTTGCCCGGGATGCGGGCAGCGCACTGGGGTCGGATCGTCAACATCATCTCGACATCGGTGAAAGAGCCGATCGCCAATCTGGGCGTGTCCAATACCGTGCGTGGTGCCATAGCGAGCTGGGCCAAGACGCTGGCAACCGAACTCGGTCCCGATGGCATCACGGTCAACAACGTGTTGCCTGGTTACACGCGCACCCAGCGACTCAACCAGATCCTTGCCGAGCGCGCGAGCGCCAGCGGCAAGACCGAGCAGGCCATCGCCGACGGCATGCTGGCGACGGTGCCTGCCCGGCGCTTCGCCGAGGCCAGCGAGATCGGCGCCGCCGTCGCCTTCCTGTGCTCGCCCGAGGCGGGCTATATCAATGGCATCAACCTTCCGGTGGATGGCGGCAGGACCCGCTCGCTATGAATTCCCACGCCGACCAGCGTTCGACCTGCCGCATCCCCTATGCCTCCGAGTTGATTGTCGTGTGTGAACGGCATGCCTGGCGCGCGGCATTGACCGACCTGTCGGAAGGCGGCTGCGGCGCGTTCCGGCCCGAGGATTGCGATCTCGAGGAAGGCTTGCTGGTGCAGTTGTATTTCCTTGACGAGAGCAATCACGCGTTCGGCGTGGACGCCCGCGTCGCGCGCAACGACCCGCGCTACCTGGGCTTTGAATTCCACGAAGTGCGCCCCCTGCCCGCCCTGCCTGCATGAGCGCCCTGCCCCGCCTTAGCCACCACATTGGCGGCCAGCCGGTCCAACCTGCCGGCGGGCGGTGGCTTGAAGTGTTCGAGCCTGCCACCGGACAGGCCTTCGCCGAATGCGCTGCGGGGGACTCCGCGGACGTTGACGCCGCAGTCGCCGCGGCTCGCCGCGCCCAGGACGAATGGGCCGGCCTGCCGCCCAGTGGCCGCGCGCGCTGGATGCATCGCCTCGCAGACGCGCTGGAGGCGCGCAATGAAGACTTCGCCCTGTCCGAGTCGCGCGACGGCGGCAAGCCGATCGCCTTGGCGCGCGAGATCGAAATTCCGCGCGCGGTCAGCAACCTGCGCTTCTTCGCCGCGGCAGCCACGCAGTTCGCCAGCGAGAGCCACCACGGCGAAGCGGGGCTGAACATCACCTTGCGCCAACCACTGGGCGTGGTCGGCTGCATCAGTCCCTGGAACCTGCCGCTGTACCTGTTCACCTGGAAGATCGCGCCAGCACTGGCAGCGGGAAATTGCGTGGTCGGCAAGCCAAGCGAAGTCACGCCGGTCACCGCCTGGATGCTCGGGGAACTGGCCAATGAGATCGGCTTCCCGGCGGGCGTGCTGAACATCGTGCATGGGCTCGGTCCGGAGGTCGGCAAGCCGCTGGTCGAGCATCCCGGTGTCAAGGCGATCAGCTTCACAGGCAGCACCGCCGTGGGCCGTGGCATCGCCGCGTCGTGCGCGTCGGCGTTGAAGAAATGCTCGCTCGAACTGGGCGGCAAGAACCCGACCCTGGTGTTCGCCGATGCGCGTCGCGAGGGACTGGTGGATGCGATCCTGCGTTCGAGTTTCCAGAACTCGGGGCAGATCTGCCTGTGCGGCTCGCGCATCCTCATCGAGCGCCGCTACTACGACCAATTCCGCGATGAGTTCGTCCGCCGCGCGCGCCTGATGGCGGTCGGTGATCCGCGCGACCGGCAGACACGGATGGGCCCGCTGGTGTCGCGTGCGCATTTCGACAAGGTGTCGGGGCATATCGCCCTGGCCCGCGAAGAAGGCGGCAATTTGCTTTGCGGTGGCAATGCCGTGCATCCGACGGGTCGCTGCGAGTCCGGCTGGTTCATCGCGCCCACCGTGTTCGAGGGCCTCGGCCCGCAGACGCGCACCAACACCGAGGAAATCTTCGGTCCGGTGGTCACGCTGCAGCCCTTCGATGACGAAGAGGAAGCGCTGGCCCTGGCCAATGCCTCCAGCTATGGCCTGGCCGCCAGCATCTGGACGTCCAACCTTGGCCGCGCACATCGGCTGGCCGCGGGGCTCGACGTGGGCATCGCCTGGATCAACTGCTGGCTGCAGCGCGACCTGCGCACGCCATTCGGGGGAATGAAACAATCGGGCCTGGGCCGCGAGGGTGGGCTCGAAGCCATGCGCTTTTTCACCGAAAGCAAGAATGTCTGCATCGACCTGGGGTAAGCGATGACGCCGTTGACCGAACTGCTGGAACGCAATCGCGCGTGGGCCGAGCGGGTCCGTGCCGAGGATCCCGGCTTCTTTCGCCGGCTGAGCTCGCAGCAAGCGCCAAAGTACCTGTGGATCGGCTGCTCGGATTCACGGGTGCCTGCAAACCAGATCATGGGGCTGGCGCCCGGCGAGGTCTTCGTCCATCGCAACATCGCCAATGTCGTGGTGCACACCGACCTCAACTGCCTGAGCACGATCCAGTTCGCCGTGGACCTGCTCAAGGTCGAGCACATCCTGGTGGTCGGGCATTACGGCTGCAGCGGTGTGCATGCGAGCATGACCGGTACGCGGGTCGGCTTGGCCGACAACTGGCTTCGGCATATCGGCGACGTCGCCGCAAAGCACGATAACTGGCTCGCCTCGGCGGAACTCGAGTCGCTGCGCCATGCCCGGCTGTGCGAGCTGAACGTGATCGAACAGGTTGCCAACGTCTGCCAGACCACCGTGGTCGAAGATGCCTGGGCGCGCGACCAGGCCGTCAGCGTCCACGGCTTGATCTACGGGCTGCACGATGGCCGGGTGCGCGACCTGGGCATTGATGTCGATGCAAAATCCGCGCTGCCGGCCGCCTACGAGCGCGCCCTGCACACGATTGGTCGACGCACGTGAGCGATTCGATCCACGCTGGCTCGGCGCCACGCGCGGTTGGCCAATACCCGCATGCCCGTCGGGTCGGCCGCATGCTGTACTTGTCAGGCATCGGACCGCGCAATCCAGGCGATGACGGCATTCCCGGCAACGTCCTCGCCGCCGACGGCAGCCTCGCGTCCTACGACATCACTGCGCAATGCCATTCGGTATTCGCCAACGTGCGCGCGGTGCTTGAAGCCAGCGGCGCGTCCTGGGGCAACCTGGTGGACGTGACCGTGTACCTGACCGACATGGCGCGCGATTTCCGCGCCTACAACGCAGTCTGGGCCGAATATTTCCCGGACGCGACGCAGGCGCCCTGCCGCACCACGCTTGGCATCACGGCGCTGCCGACGCCGATCGCGATCGAATTGAAATGCCTTGCAGTGCTGCCCCGCGATGCGCCCGGCGCATCCGCAATAACAACATCGGAGGACTGAGATGCTGCCAGCCGCCTTCAACCTGCAGGACTGGATCGATCGCCACCGCCACCTGCTCAAGCCGCCGGTCGGCAACAAGTGCCTGGTGGACGGCGACTTCATCGTGATGATCGTCGGCGGGCCGAACAGCCGCAGCGATTACCACTGGGACGAGGGCCCGGAATTCTTCCATCAACTCGAAGGCGAGATGGTGCTGAAGATCCAGGAAGACGGAAAAGCGCGCGACATCCCCATCCGCGCCGGCGAAGTGTTCTATCTGCCGCCGCGCACTCCGCACTCGCCCCAGCGCATGGCCGGTTCGATCGGCCTGGTGGTCGAGCGCAAGCGCCTGCCTGGCGAGAAGGATGGCCTGCTCTGGTTCTGCGAGCGCTGCAACCACAAGTTGTACGAGGAGTATTTCGAACTCGAGAGCATCGAGAACGATTTCCCGCCGGTGTTCCAGCGCTTCTACGCATCCGAAGCCAACCGCACCTGTCCGTCCTGTGGGCACCTCAACCCTCGCCCCTGAGCCGCCTGCACGGCGGCTGTGGATCCGCAGAGCGCCCGCGGCGGGTCGGGCGCAGCCCAGCCGGCAGACCCAGCCGGTAAACTAGGCCCGACATGCTCAAGATCGACACCCACGCCCACTACCTGCCCAAGCACTGGCCGGACCTCGCTGCCAAATACGGCGACAACCGCTTTCCGGTGATCCACCACGGCGATGACGGGCGCCATCGCATCTACAAGGACGGCAAGTTCTTCCGCGAGATCTGGCCCAAGACCTGGGACCCGGACGTTCGCGTGGCCGACTACGCACGCTTCGGCGTGCAGGTGCAGGCGATCAGCACGGTGCCGGTGATGTTCTGCTACACCTCCAAGCCGCAGCACGCGCTGGAACTGCACGAAGCGCTCAACGACCACATGGCCGAGACCTGCCGCAGCCATCGCCGGCACTACGCGGGCATCGGCACGGTACCGCTGCAGTCGCCGCGGCTGGCGGTGCAGGAACTGGAACGCTGCATGGACCAACTCGACTTGCAGGGCGTGCAGATCGGCTCGCATGTCAACGCCTGGAACCTCGACGACCCCGAATTGCTGCCGTTCTTCGAAGCGGCCGAGAGCCTGCAGGCGGCCATCCTGGTGCATCCCTGGGACATGATGGGCACCGACTCCATGCCGCGCTACTGGATGCCCTGGCTGGTCGGCATGCCGGCCGAGCAGGCGCGCGCCGCGTGTGCGCTGATCTTTGGTGGCGTGCTCGAGCGCTTTCCGAAGCTCAAAGTCTGCTTCGCGCATGGCGGCGGCAGCTTCCCGTACACCATCGGCCGCATCGAGCATGGCTTCAACATGCGCCCCGACCTGGTCGCGGTGGACAACCCGCGCAATCCGCGCGAGTACTTTGGCCGCATCTATTTCGATTCCTGCGTGCATGATCCGCGCGCGCTGCGCTACCTGATCGACACCGTCGGCATCGACACCGTGATGCTCGGTACCGACTATCCGTTCCCGCTCGGCGAACAGGAGCCAGGCAGCGGCATCGCCGCGCTCGATCTCGACGAGGAAGGCCAGGCACGGCTGTACCACGGCACCGCACTGGAATGGCTCGGCTTGTCCAAGGCACGCTTCGAATGAGCACGGACGACGGACTGCTGGCCTGGCGCGATCGCGCTGCCGCGCTCGACGCCACCGATCCGCTGGCGATGTTCCGCGGCGAATTCCTGATCCCGCCGCACGCGGCTGGCGACCAGCTGTATTTCTGCGGCAACTCGCTGGGCCTGCAGCCACGGGGTGTGCGCAATGCCTTGCTCGACGAACTGGACGATTGGGCGCGGCTGGGCGTGGAGGGGCATTTCCATGGCAAGCATCCGTGGTTGACCGCTCACGCCTCCGTGCGCGATTCGCTGGCATCGCTGGTCGGTGCGCAGCCCTCGGAAGTGGTGGCGATGAACTCGTTGTCGGTCAACCTGCACCTGATGATGGTCAGCTTCTTCCGGCCGACAGCGGCGCGCCACGCGATCCTGATCGAGGCTGGCGCATTCCCGTCGGATCGCTACGCGGTCGAGTCACAGTTGCGCTTCCATGGCCTCGACCCGGCGCGCTCACTGATCGAGCTTGCGCCCGATTCCGACGACGGCATCGTGTCCGCGGCCGCGCTTGAAAAAGTCCTGGCCGAGCGCGGTCACGAGATTGCGCTGGTGCTGTGGCCAGGCGTGCAGTATCGCAGTGGCCAGGCGTTTGACCTGCGCGGGATCACCGGGCTCGGGCATGCGCAAGGCTGCATCGTCGGCTTCGACCTGGCGCATGCAGTGGGAAACATCGAACTCGCATTGCACGATGACGGCGCCGATTTTGCCGTCTGGTGCACGTACAAGTACCTCAATTCCGGACCAGGCGCCGTCGCCGGCTGCTTCGTGCACGCGCGCCATGCGCACAGCGATCGCCCGCGCTTTGCCGGCTGGTGGGGCCACGACCAGACGACGCGCTTCCGCATGGGGCCGGAGTTCGTTCCCACGCCGGGCGCGGATGGCTGGCAACTGAGCAATCCGCCAATCCTGGCGCTGGCGCCGCTTCGGGTGTCGCTCGAACAGTTCCAGCGCGCGTCGATGCCGGCACTGCGCACCAAGTCCGTGCAACTGACTGGCATGCTTGAAGCCATCATCCGGGACCGCGTGGCCGATGTGCTCGACATCCTCACGCCCGCCGATCCATCGGCGCGCGGCTGCCAGTTGTCATTGCGGGTGATCGGCGGCCGCGAACGCGGCCGCGTCCTGTTCGAGTTCCTGGCTGCCCGCGGCATCATCGGCGATTGGCGCGAGCCCGACGTGATCCGCATCTCGCCGACCCCGATGTACAACCGCTACGCTGAGTTGCCAGAGTTCGTCGCCGCAGTCGAGGAATGGAAGGGCTGAGCAGGTTCCGCATCAGCCCCGGCAACCAGGGATCAGAAGCGAAATTCCGAGTGCAGGCCCCAAAGGTCCATGTGCGCGTCGCCAGCCTTGAAGCGGGTGTAGCCCAGGCCGTAGCTCTTGCGCTCGTGGGTGTAATCCACCGAGGCGCCCGCATACCAGTCCCGACCGCTGTCACTGGCGCTGGTCCGCACACCGAGGCTGTCGGTCGCACGCACTTCGGCATCCCAGGCGAACAGCCCGGTACGGGCCTGCATGCTCCACTTCGGTGAAAAATCGTGGTTGAAATCCAGGCCTGCGTTCCAGCCCTTCACCCTGGCATCGAGGTCCAGCGCGCTGGACCCGCTGCCGATGCTGTCGGTGAACCGGCCGAAACTCGCGGTGTGTCCGACCTCGACGCCCAGTGCACCCCATCGGTAGCCGATGTTCGAGTTGGAGCCGAAGCGGCTGTCGCCGATCGGATCCGCATGCAGGGTAGCCTGACCGAGCAAGCCGTTGTAGACCCATCCGGTATGTTCGCCGGCCAGCGCCGCCTGCGAGGCGAGGCCTGCGCACAGCGCCAAGGCCGTGAGTTGAAACGTGCGTACGTTCATGCCGGCAATCCTTCCATGGAGTCGGGCGAAATCATCGCCAAGTGCGGGAGTGTAGTCAGGGCGAGCTGAACCGACCCGCAGCCCCGCTATAATCGATGTACCCAAGCAACCACTGGAGCCGTCGTGGAGCCCTCCACCGATCGCCGGATCTGCATCATCGGCGCCGGCCTGGCCGGTTCCCTGCTCGCATTGCTGCTGGCGCGGCGCGGCTGGTCGATCGACGTCTACGAAAAGCGCCCCGACCCGCGGCGCCAGGCCTATGCCGGTGGCCGTTCCATCAACCTGGCCCTGGCCGAACGCGGTCTGCACGCGCTGCGCCTGGCCGGCCTGGAAGACCTGGTGATGGCGCAGGCCGTGATGATGCGCGGGCGCATGGTGCATGCGCTCGACGGCGCAACCCAACTTCAGCGCTACGGGCGCGATGATTCCGAAGTGATCTGGTCGGTGCATCGCGGGCGCCTGAACGAAGCACTCGCGCGCGCTGCGGAATCAGCAGGCGCCCGCCTGCACTTCGACACCCGTCTGGAGGCGGTGGATTTCGACACGCGCCGCGCCACGCTGGCGGACGAGCGCGACAATAGTCGTCGCGAGATCACGTTCGAAGTATTGCTGGGCGCGGACGGTGCAGGATCCGGCCTGCGCGCAGCCATGCAATCGGTCACTGACCTGGGCGAGCATTTCGAGCCACTCGGGCACGGCTATCGGGAACTGGAAATCCCGCCGGCTGCTGACGGCAGCTTCCTGCTGGAACCCAATGCGCTGCACATCTGGCCACGCGGCAACTACATGTGCATCGCGCTTCCGAATACCGAACAGACCTTCACCGTCACCCTGTTCCTGCCCAATGCAGGCGATCCAAGCTTTGCCACCCTCCCCGACCTCGGCGCGGCGCGCAAGATGTTCGAGCGCGATTTCGCCGATGCACTTGCGCTGATGCCGGACTTCGATGCGGACTGGCAGGGTAACCCGGTCGGGCTGCTCGGCACGCTGTCGCTGTCGCGCTGGCGGGTGGATGGACAGGCGCTGCTGCTGGGCGATGCGGCACACGCGATGGTGCCCTTCCACGGCCAGGGCATGAACTGCGCGTTCGAGGACTGCACGGCGCTGGACCGGTGCATCGCGCAGGCGGGGGATTGGGCGGAGGCATTCGAGCGTTTCGAGGCGGAGCGTCGCCCGAACGCCGACGCCATCCAGACGATGGCCCTCGAGAATTACCTGGAAATGCGCGACCACGTCGATGACGCCGACTTCCTGTTGCAGCGCGCACTCGAGCGCATCCTGGCCGACCGGCATCCGGAACGTTTCGTGCCGCGTTATTCGATGGTGAGCTTCCTGCGCGTTCCCTATGCGGTAGCGCTCGAGCGCGGACGGATCCAGCGCGGCATCCTGGTCGAGTGCACGACTGGCCTGACTGATATCGGTGATGTCGACATGGTGCACGCCGACTCCCTGGTCAGCACGCGGCTGTCGCCGCTGGATCGCGGCTGAGTGGCCAGCTTCCTGTGGTACGACCTGGAAACCTTCGGCCGCGACCCGCGGCGCACGCGCATCGCCCAGTTCGCGGCCCAGCGCACCGACGAGAATCTTGAACCGATCGGCGAGCCGATCTCGCTGTTCTGCCAGCCCGCCGACGACCTGCTGCCCTCGCCCGAGGCCACGCTGATCACCGGCATCACGCCGCAGGCGGCATTGCGCGACGGCCTGCGTGAGGCGGAATTCTTTGCCCGCGTGCACGAAGCCCTGTCCGAGCCCGGTACCTGCGCGGTCGGCTACAACTCGCTGCGCTTCGACGACGAGTTCATCCGCTTCGGCCTGTACCGTAATTTTTACGAGCCCTACGAGCGCGAGTGGCGCAACGGCAATTCGCGCTGGGACCTGCTGGACATGCTGCGCCTGATGCAGGCGCTGCGTCCCGATGGCATTACCTGGCCGGTCCGCGAGGATGGCGCACCGAGCTTCAGGCTGGAACACCTGGCCGCGGCGAATGGCACCCGCTCCGGCATGGCACACGAAGCGCTGTCGGACGTACTGGCACTGATCGGATTGGCGCAGCGCTTCCGTACTGCGCAGCCGCGGCTGTGGGAGTACGCACTGAAGTTGCGTGACAAGCGCCATGTCGGAGCCATGCTGGACCCGATCGCCGGCGCGCCGCTGCTGCATATTTCCGGCAAGTACCCGGCGTCCCGGCACTGCGCGGCGCTGGTGCTGCCGCTGGCGCGGCATCCGCGGATCGATTCGCGGGTGATCGTCTGCGACCTCGACGAGGACACCGCGCCGCTGCTGGCCTTGTCGCCGGAAGATATCGCCGACCGCCTGTACACTCCCGCCGCCGATCTTCCGGAGGGAGAAAAGCGCATTCCACTCAAGGAAGTGCACAGCAATCGCTGTCCGGTCCTGGTGCCGATCGCCCACCTGCGCGCGGAGGACTTCGCCCGACTGGGCATTGATGCCGATGCCTGCCTGGCCCGTGCCGCGGCGCTGCGTGCCGCGCCGGGCCTGGCCGAAAAAGTGCGCCGGGTTTTCGCCCGCGAAGCACATCGCGATCCGAGCGACAGCGACGCCGCGTTGTATGACGGCTTCCTGGCCGACGCCGACAAGCGGCTGTTTGCCACCATTCGCGCGACCGACCCGGCCGGGCTTGCAGCGCTTGGATCCAGACTCCAGGATCCGCGAGGACCCGAGCTGCTGTTCCGCTATCGCGCGCGCAATTGGCCCGAGAGCCTGTCGGGCGCCGAGCAGCAACGATGGGACGGCTATCGGCGCCGACGGCTGACGTCGGACGTCGGCTTGTCGGAATACAGCTTCGATTCCTACCGCGCGAGCATCGCGCGGTTGCGCAACCAGCATGCGCAGGGGACAGCGCAGGCGCTGCTCGATGCGCTGGATATCTGGGGCGCGCGGATCGAGTTCGGGCTGGCACAGGAGGACTGAGCGATGCCGGGTTATTTCAGCGACAAGACCTTCCGTTTCCTGCGCGCGCTCGCGCGCAACAATTCGCGTGAATGGTTCGCCGGGCATCGCCCGGACTTCGAGCAGCATGTCCGCCAGCCGGCGCTGGCACTGATCACCGACCTGCAACCGGAACTTGCTGCAGTCAGCAGCCAGTACCGCGCCGATCCGCGACCGGTCGGTGGATCGCTGTTCCGGATCCACCGCGATACCCGGTTTTCCAACGACAAGACGCCGTACAAGACCCACATCGGCGCCTGGTTCTTCCATGCTCGGCGGCGCGAGGTGGAGGCGCCAGGCTTCTACCTGCACGTGCAGCCGGGCAAGTGCTTCATCGGCGCGGGCCTGTGGCATCCGCAGTCGGATATCCAGCGGCGCGTGCGCCAGTTCATCCACGACAACCCGGCCGGATGGAAGGCGGCCACGCAGGCGCCAGCCTTTCGTCGCGCGTTCGATCTCGACGACGCGTCGCTGGTGCGCCCACCACGCGGCTTTCCGCCAGATCATGAGTTGATCGAGGACCTCAAGCGCAAGAACTTCGTCGCCATGGCGCCGCTGGAGGATTCGGTGGTGCTGGGTCCGCGACTGCGCACGACCCTCGGGACCCGGTTCAAGCAACTCGGGCCGCTGGTCGATTATTTGTGCGCCTCCCTGGACCTCGAGTTCTGAACGACGCGGCGAGCCAGCTCCAGATGACCACGCCAACGCCTGGCGCGGCGCAGTTGCCAGCACCCGGCAGTGCAAACCTGGCGCGTTTCAGCGCCTTCTATTTTTTCTACTACGCCGCCCTCGGCGCCTACACGCCTTATATCGGCCGGTTCGTCACCGGTCTCGGCCATGGCGGCTATGTCGTGGGCGCGATGTTGGGCCTGTGGTACGGCAGCCGTATCGTCGCGCCGCCAGTGTGGAATGCCCTCAATGCGCGCAGCGCACATCCGGGGCGCCTGCTGCTGATCGGCTGCGTGGCAACGCTGCTGTGTTTCGCCGGATTCACCCTTGCGCGCTCAGTACCGTCGCTGTTGCTGGTGATGGCTGCATTCGGTCTGTTCTACAACGCGGTCATGCCGCAGTTCGAGGCAATGACGCTCGCCGCACTGGGGCAGGACTCGCATGCTTATGGCCGCATCCGTGTCTGGGGCTCGATCGGCTTCCTGCTTGTAGCCGCCAGCTACGGCGTGCTGCTAGACCGGTTCGGCGATCAAGCTTTTCCCTGGCTGTGCCTGCCCCTGTTCAGCGCGTTGGCGATCGCGGCCTGGCAGCATCGTCGGGCGACCCATGCCCCGCCAGCGGCTTCCCTCGACGACGCCGGACACCTGTGGAAGAGGCCTGGCGTGCGCCGTTTCCTGCTGGTTGCACTGCTGATGCAATGCGGCTTCGGCGCCTTCTACGTGTTCTACACGCTGCACCTGCAGGCCAATGGCCAGCAGGGGTTTGCCGTGGGTGCCCTGTGGGCAACCGGCGTGCTGATGGAAATCGCGCTGTTCTGGCAGGCGCCGCGATTGATCGGCCGCTTCGGCGCGCCCACCCTGATGTCGTTCTGCCTCGCGGTGACGGTGCTGCGCTGGATCGTCACTGCGTTGTTCGCCGACAACCTGTCGATCATGTTCGCCGCCGCTACGCTGCACGCCTTCAGCTTTGCCGTGTTCCATGCCTGCTGCATGCGGCGCATGGCCGAGTTCTTTCCGGGCAACCGGGCGGCCTCGGGCCAGGCGTTGCTGTACGGCTTCAGCTCGGGCGTCGGCGGCGTACTTGGTGCCGGCCTGTCGGCGTGGATGTGGGACCTCGGTGGCGGGCGCGCGGCCTTCCTCGCCGGTGCGGCAGTGACCGCACTGGCCTGGATCATCCATGCCATGCGCAGCAAACAACCTGCCGCCATCCCGGCCTAGCCGGGCACGCATCGATGCAGCTGCCGATGCAGGCATCGGCTCCGGTGCAGGCGACTACAGTCCCAGCTGCCGATTCAGCGCACCGCTGTCATACACGACCGCCTGGTAGATGATCTTGCCGTTGCGGATTCGCATGAAACTCATGCCCTTGAGCTGGATCTTCTGCCCGGTCGCACGCACGCCACCCCAGGTGCCGGTGTGGGTACCGGTAAGCGTCCATTCGAAAGCCACTCCCTCGGGCCCGACGATCGGATCGCTGCGCACCTCCCAATGCAGGTTGGGCACGCCGCGCATGAACACGCCGATCGCGTTCTCTTCGATCGCCGGCCGGCCGCGCTGCACACCAGCGAAGGCGGAATCGAAATACTCGCCCTGCTCGTCGAAGAATCCCGCGGCGCGCGCGATGTCATGCGCGTTCCATGCATCCAGGTAGGCGCGCAACAGTGCCAATTCGCTGCCAGCCGCGGCAACGCCCGGCGACGCCGGAACACCGGCAGCCCCGGCCTTGGCAGCCTGCGCCGTTGATGGCGACGGCAGCACCTCAGCAGCGGGCTCCGATGACTTGCTGCATCCAGCGACAAGCAGGCAGCAGGCGACCGCCGCCCAAGCGATGCGCTTCCAGTTGAGCAATGTTCCGGCAATCGTCATCTTCAACTCCACTCAGTGCTTGATCATGATGTGGCGGATGCAAGTGTAGTCCTCCAGGCCGTACTGCGACATGTCCTTGCCGTAGCCGCTCTGCTTCTGCCCGCCATGCGGCATTTCGCTGCACAGCATGAAATGCGTATTGACCCAGGTGCAGCCATACTGCAATTCCGCGCTGACCCGCATCGCCTTGCCGACGTCCGAGGTCCACACCGACGAGGCCAGGCCATAGTCGCTGTCGTTGGCAAAGGCAATCGCCTGGTCCACATCGCTGAACCGAGTCACCGAGACCACCGGGCCGAACACTTCGCGGCGCACGATCTCGTCAGCCTGGGTCGCGCCGGCGATGACGGTGGGCTCGTAGAAGAATCCACCGCCGCTGCCCGCATGTCCGCCCGTGACCACCTCGATATGCCGGACATCGCGCGCGCGATTGACGAAGCCGGCGACACGATCGCGATGCGCCGACGACACCAGCGGCCCGAGCTCGACGCCCTCCTCGTCCTGGGTGCCGCTTTGCAATGACGACACCGCCGACGCCAGGTCGGCGACCACGTTCTCGTAACTCTTGTCCTGCACGTAGATGCGCGATGCCGCGGTGCAGTCCTGCCCGGCGTTGTAGTAGCCGAAACTGCGCACGCCTTCGACCACCGCGGCCAGGTCGGCATCGTCGAACACGATCACCGGCGCCTTGCCGCCGAGTTCGAGATGGGTGCGCTTGAGGCTGCGCGCGGCGACCTCGAGCATCTTTCGACCGGTGCCGATCGACCCGGTCAGCGAAATCATCCGCACCGGGTCGGCATTGACCAGGGCCTCGCCGACGGTCGGCCCACGGCCGAACACGACATTGGCAACGCCCCTGGGCAGCAGGTCTCCGATCAGTTCGAAGAACCGCAAGGTGGTCAGCGGGGTGATTTCCGACGGCTTGAGCACCAGCGTGTTTCCCGCGGCCAATGCCGGCGCCATCTTCCACGCCGCCATCATCAACGGATAGTTCCAAGGCGTGATCTGTGCGATCACCCCGACCGGATCGCGGCGGATCATGGAGGTGAATCCGGGCAGGTATTCCGCGGCCGCCAAGCCGCCCAGGCAGCGCGCGGCGCCGGCAAAGAAGCGGAACACATCGGCGACGCCGGGAATTTCATCGTTCAATGCCGCCAGGTAGGGCTTGCCGCAATTGTTCGACTCCAGGCGCGCCAGCTCGGCCCCGTTCTGCTCCACGCAGTCGGCAATCTGCAGCAGGACGGCGGCACGATCCTTGGGCGAGGTTCGCGACCAGGCCGGCAACGCGCGATCCGCGGCAGCCACCGCAGCGGCAACCATCTCGGGGCTGGCTTCGGGAATCTGCACGAGCACCTCGCCCGTCGCCGGGTTGTACACCGGCCACAGCTCCCCGCTGCCCGCATGCAACTGTCCGTCTATCAGCATCCTGGTCTGCATGGCTTCATCTCGTCCGGTGGAGGAATTATTTGCCGTCGCCCGCGACGGCCTCGCCGCGCCGTCCCAGCGCGTAGGCGCCCAGGATCGGCAGCATGGTCAACAGCATCACCGCCATCGCCACCACATTGGTGATCGGCGTATCGCGCGGCTTGCCCAACTGGTTCAACAGCCAGATCGGCAGCGTGCGCTGCGTGCCGGCGGTAAAGGTGGTGACGATGATCTCATCGAAACTCAAGGCAAAGGCCAGCATGCCGCCAGCCAGCAATGCGGTGGCGATGCCTGGCAACACCACGTAGCGAAAGGTCTGGAATGGATCCGCGCCCAGGTCCATCGATGCCTCGACCAGGGAACGCGAGCTGCGCCGGAATCGTGCGACCACATTGTTGTAAACCACCACGATGCAGAAGGTCGCATGTCCGGCCACGATGGTCATCACGCCGGACTCGATGCCGGCGGCGCGGAATGCGGACAACAGCGCGATGCCGGTGACGATGCCTGGCAGCGCGATCGGCAGGATGAAGCCGAGCGTGACCAGTTCGCGCCCGAAGAACTTGCGCCGGTGCAACGCCGCCGCAGCGAGCGTCCCGAGCACCAGGGCGATCAGAGTGGACAGGCTGGCGATGCGCAGCGACAGGCCGATCGCTGCGCGCACGTCCTCCCGCGCCCAGGCCTGTCCGAACCATTGCAGGGTGAAGCCCTGCAGCGGAAAACTGAAGGCGCTGCGCTCGGTATTGAACGCATACAGCACGATCACCAGGATCGGGAAATGCATGAAGGCCAGGCCGCCCCATGCCGCGATGCGCAGTGGGATGCCTGCGCCGTCACCGTGTTCAGAGCGCATCGAAGGCCCCCAGCCGGCGTGCGAGTGCGAGGTAGGCGGCGACGATCGCGATTGGCACGACAGTGAACGCCGCAGCCATCGGCAGGTTGCCGACCGCGCCCTGCTGCACGAACACATAGGTACCGATGAACAGACCCGATGGCCCGACCAGTGTCGGGATGATGTAGTCGCCGAGGGTGAGCGAGAAGGTGAAGATCGAACCGGCGACCACGCCGGGCAAGGCCAGCGGCCAGACGACATGGCGGAAGGTCTGGCCTGCGCGCGCGCCGAGGTCGGCGGATGCCTGCAACACGTTGGGCGAAACCCGTTCCAGCGCCGCCTGGATCGGCAGCACCATGAACGGAAGCCAGACATAGGTGAACACCAGGAATCGACCGATGTTCGACGTGGACAGCGTCGGGCCACCAATCCCGGGCACTTGCAGCAGTGCCTCCAGCGCCCAGACCAGATGCAGTTTCGCGAGCACCCAGTAGGCGATGCCGCCCTTGGCCAGGATCACCTGCCAGCTGTAGGCCTTGACGATATAGCTGGCCCACATGGGCAGCATCACACCGACGTAGAACAGGCCCTTGATGCGCGGACCGGCGTGGCGCGCCATGTACCAGGCAATCGGGAACGCGATCGCCGCCGAGGCCAGTGTCACCGAAACCGCCATCGCCAACGTACGCAGGACGATATCGCGATTCGCGGGGTCGAAGATCTTCACGTAGTTGCGCAGCGTCAGCTCGGGCAGGACGCGCATCGAATACTCGTCGAAGCCGTGCAGCCCCTGCCACAGCAGCGCGCCGAGGGCGCCAAGATAGACCAGGCACAACCAGGCCAGCGGCGGCCCCAGCAACAAGCCCAACAACAGTCGTGGCCGGCGATGCAGGGTGGCGCCGAATTCGCGCAGCAGACCGCTGCGCGGAGCCGTCGCAAGCGCGATCTGGTTTCCGCTCACGCAGGCGAACCCGTGGTCGCGGCGGGCCCGGCCGCCGTTGGCAACGCGACCATCGACTCCCGCGCCCAGGCAGCGAAAACCGCCGCGCCGACCGCCGGCGCGTCGGCGGCGTCGGTCAGCGAGGCGCTGTCGGCACTGGCGAGCAGTTGCGAGCCATCGTCCATGCGCAACACCATGCGCGTGGCCGCGCCATGGAACTGCAGGTCAACCAGCGTGGCGGCAGCACCCGCCTGGCCGTCGGCAAGCGCCGCGGCCACACGCACCAATTCCGGCCGCAATGCAAACGCGCCCTCCTCGCCGGCCCAGCGCGTCGCCTGCACGGGCGTCAACACATTGGCGCCGCCGACAAAACGGGCGACAAACTCGGTGGCCGGCTGGCGGTACAGCTGTTGCGGCGCATCCACCTGCTCGATCCGCCCGGCATTGAACACGGCCACGCGATCAGACATCGACAGGGCCTCGCCCTGGTCGTGGGTCACGTACACAAAGGTGATTCCGAGCCGGCGCTGCAGCGACTTCAATTCGGCCTGCATCTGCTCGCGCAGTTTCAGGTCGAGCGCACCGAGGGGCTCGTCGAGCAGCAACACGCGCGGGCGCAGCACCAGCGCCCGTGCCAGGGCAACGCGTTGGCGCTGGCCGCCGGACAACTGCGCCGGCTTGCGTGCGCCCAGCCCGGACAGGTCCACCATTGCCAGCGCTTCGTCGGCCTGTGCCTGCCGTTGCTTGCGACCGACACCACGCACCATCAGGCCGTAGGCGACGTTGTCGCGCACATCCATGTGCGGGAACAGGGCGTAGTCCTGGAAGACCGTATTGACCTCGCGCGCGAATGGCGGCTGCGAGGACGCGTCCACGCCGTGCAGCAGGATGCGGCCGGTGCTGGGCTGCTCGAAGCCGGCGATCAGCCGCAGGCAGGTGGTCTTGCCCGAGCCGGACGGCCCGAGCATGGAAAAGAATTCGCCGTCGGCGATCGACAGCGTGACGCCATCGACCGCGCGCACCGGGCCATAGCTGCGGCCAACCGCATCGAATTCAACCGCGGCGGGCATGCCCGTGCCGGGCTCAGCCCCCCATGATCTTGATGTAGTCCTCGGTCCAGCGACTGTAAGGGACGCATTCGGCACCGCCGCATTTGGCCTCGGGTGTGCGCCAGAAATGGATCTGCTCGAACTTGTCCTGGCCGTTGATCGCGCAGCCTTCCACGCCAAGCAAATCGTTGCCCGTGCACGCCGCCGGAACCGAAGGCAGCGAACCGAACCAGGCCGCGACATCGCCCTGCACCTTCGGGCTGATCGACCACTCCATCCAGGCATAGGCGCAATTGGGATGCTTGGCATCGGTTGCCAGCATCGTCGTGTCGGCCCAACCGGTGGCACCTTCGGACGGGATGACCGAAGCGACCGGCTGGCTGTCGGCCTTCAGCCCGTTCACCTGGTAAGGCCAGGAGCCGGACGCAACCACGCCTTCGTTCTTGAAATCGCTCATCTGCACGGTGGCGTCATGCCAGTAGCGATGGATCAACGGCTTCTGCTTGCGCAGCACATCCAGCGCCGCCGCGTACTGCGCTTCGTTGAGCGCATACGGATCGGTGATCGCCAGTTCCGGCTGCTTGGTCATCAGGTACAACGCCGCATCGGCGATGTAGATCGGGCCGTCGAAGGCCTGCACGCGGCCCTTGTTGGACTTGCCGTCGGGGAAATTCTGCGGTTCGAACACCACGCTCCAACTGGTCGGCGGCGTCTTGAATACCTTGGTGTTGTACAGCAGCACATTCGGGCCCCACTGGTAGGGCACGCCATAGTGCTTGCCGTCCACCGTATGCCAGGCGGCGTCCTGCAGGCGCGGATCAATGCTGGAATAGGACTTGATGCGCGCGACGTCGATCGCCTGCACCTTGCCACCCGCGACCAGTCGCAGCGAGGCATCGCCCGAGGCAGTCACCAGGTCGTATCCGCCCTGGTTCATCAACGACACCATTTCGTCCGATGTGCCGGCGGTCTTGACGTTGACCTTGCAGCCACTGGCCTGCTCGAAGCCGGTGACCCAGTCATAGGCCTTGTCGCTTTCCCCGCGCTCGATGTAGCCGGGCCAGGCAACGATATCGAGCTGGCCTTCCAGCACCGGCGCCGCTGCTGTCGCCGTTGCGGCGCCAGCAAGCGGCGCCGTCGGGGCTTCGTCTTTCTTTCCGCAGGCGCCCAGAACAAGGGTGACTGCCACGGCCATGGCCGCCGGCTTGAAGTTGATCGACATTGGATACGCCTCCCGCGTTGGTGGGGAACACTGTCAAGGATATTAACCGCCTTGTCATGGGATGCGTCAACACGCGTCCAGCACCAACTCCACCAGGTGATCCCCGCCATCGTCCCGGAGGACCGGGTCGCCAGCCATTTCGGTACCGTTGACGGTCAGGCGGGGCCGGGCCCCTGCCTCGCAACGCACCACGATCCGATAGGTCGCACTGCCATGGCGCAGGGTCACCCGATAGCCGGCCCATCCGGGCCGGGGGACCGGTCGCAGCCGCAGCAGGCCATGTTCGACGCTGACCCCGAGCAGGGAATCCAGGATCAGGCGGTACATCCACCCCGCGGAACCGGTGTACCAGGTCCAGCCGCCGCGTCCGGCATGCGGGCTGACCGCATAGACGTCGGCTGCAAGTACATACGGTTCCACCTTGTAGGTGTCCAGCGCCCGCTCGCCGCTGCCATGGCGCACCGGATTGATGATGTCGAACAATTCCCAGGCAGTGCGTGCCTCACCCAGGGAGGCGAACGCCATCGTCGCCCACACGGCTGCATGCGTGTACTGGCCGCCGTTTTCCCGCACGCCGGGGACATAACCCTTGATGTAGCCCGGATCCGGCTGCGACTTGTCGAACGGCGGATCCAGCAACTGCACCAGGCCGACGTCGCGCCGGACCAGGCGCTGGTTGAGCGACTGCATGGCCTGGCGACTGCGCGCCGGCGCGCCGGCGCCGGACAGCACCGACCAGCTCTGCGCGATCGAATCGATCTGGCATTCCTCGTTGCCGGCCGAGCCAAGCGGCGTGCCATCGTCGAACCAGGCCCGCCGATACCACTCGCCGTCCCAGGCGTTGGCGTCCACCGCCGCGGCCAGCGATTGCGCCTGCTCGCGGCACTCGGACGCGAAGGCAGCATCGCCGCGGGCCTCGGCCAGGTCGGCGAACCGATTCGACACTTCGTGCAGGAACCAGCCCAGCCAGACGCTTTCGCCGCGGCCGTGCTCGCCGACCCGGTTCATGCCGTCATTCCAGTCGCCCGAGCCCATCAACGGCAGGCCGTTGACGCCGCGCGGCGTGGCGTGGCGCAAGGCGCGCACGCAATGGGCATACAGCGTTTCGCGCAAGCCCGACGCCACCGGCAGGTCGTAATAGCCTTCCTCGTCCATGCTGACCGGACGGCCTTCGACATAGCGCACTGTCTCGTCGAGCACGCTGGTGTCGCCGGTGGCGGCGACGTAGCGCGCCACCGCGAGCGGCAGCCACAGGTAGTCGTCGGAACAGCGGGTGCGCACGCCGCGGTCCTGCGGCGGATGCCACCAGTGCTGCACATCGCCTTCGGGGAACTGGTGTTCGGCACTCAGCAGCAGGTGCGCGCGCACCTGCTTTGGCGCGGCATGCAGCATGGCCATGCCATCCTGGAGCTGGTCGCGGAAACCGAACGCCCCGCCGGACTGGTAGAAGCCGCTGCGCGCCCAGAACCGGCAGGCGATGGTCTGGTACATGAGCCAGCCGTTGGCCAGCACGTCGAGCTGCGGATCCGGCGTCTCGACCTGCACCGCGCCCAGTGCCTGGTCCCAGTACGCCGCGACCTTGGCCATGGCGTCGTCGGCGCGCTCGGCGACCCGATAGCGCTTCACCAGCGCAAGCGCATCGTCGCGGTCGCGGCCCAGTCCCATGCGGAAGATCAGCTCGCGTTCCTCGCCGTCGTCAAGGTCGAACTGCAATTGCAACGCCGCGCAGGGATCCAGGCCAGCGCCGACCCTGCCGGACAGGCGCGAACGGGCCATCGCGGCGGGATGCGAGTGGCCGCGATTGCGGCCGAGGAACTCGCTGCGGTCGCAGGTCAGGCTGCGGCCTTCGCCCTCGACATCGAAGAACGCAGTGCGGCCGGCAAATTCGATGTTGTAGGGATTGCATGCGATCACGGCGCCGGTCGCGGCGTCGACTTCGGTGATGATGTGCATTGCCTGTTTCTGCCGCAGGTCGCCCAGCACCCACTCGACATAGCCGGTCGCGGACAGTCGACGCGGCCGCCCCGAGGTATTGCGAAGTTTCAGCACCCAGAACTTGACCGACGCATCGAGCGCGACAAACACCCGCATCTCGCTCCAGATGCCGTCTTCGACGTGTTCGAACACCGAGTAGCCGAAGCCATGGCGGATGGAATAGGCGCCTTGTCCCCGGCATGGACCCGGCGTGGGCGACCAGAACTCGCCACTGTCTTCGTCGCGCACATAGAACGCTTCGCCACCGACGTCGCAGACAGGGTCGTTGTTCCATGGCGTGAGCCTGAACTCGTGCGCGTTCTCGCCCCAGGTGTAGGCACTGCCACGCTCCGAGACCACGGTGCCGAAATGCGGATTGGCCAGAACGTTGACCCACGGCGCGGGCGTGTCCTGCCCGGGCCCGAGATGGATCACGTACTCGCGGCCGTCCGGGCTGAATCCGCCGAGCGGATTGCCCAGGATCAGGTCGTCGCGACGCGGCACCCCCGCAGCCACTGCGCCTTCGACGGGGTCGACGGTCAGTCGCGGCCGCGAGTCGAGCTGGCGCGGCAGCGCGGTTTCAACCGGCCTGCGCCCGACCTGCTCGGACAGCGAACCCTTGTCATCACTGAGCACGATGCGCGCCACCGATTGCATCAGGACCCTGTCTTCGGACGAGATCAGGTGCGCGGAGCGGACGAAGATGCCGCCCGGTTTGTCCACCAGGTTGGCTTCCAGGCCGCTGGTGACCATGCTCATGATCAGGTCCTGCAACTGCTGCCGATAGCCGGCGCGGTCTTCGTTCCAGATCACCAGGTCAACGTCCAGGCCCTTGGAACGCCAGTACGCATGGGCCTGGACCAGCTGGCGCACGAGATCGATGTTCGCCGCATCGGAAACCTGCAGCAGCACCACCGGCAAGTCGCCCGAGATCGCGTGTCCCCACAGGCCCGACTGGCCCCGGCGGTTCTTCGACAGGATGGCCGGGTCGGCGCGGTTCGCCGGCGTCGCGTACAGGATCGCACCCGCCAGGCGCTCATAGAGTTGTGCATCGCCCTGGCTCGCATTGAGCTGGCGCAACTGCAATTGCCCGTGCGTCCACGCCAGGTCGAACACGCGGTCGGCCAGGCGCCGGTCGCGATATTTCTCGACCAGCCGCAGGCAGTCTTCGCGGTCATTGCCGACGCCGGTGACCACGTCGATGCTCACCGATTGTTCGGGCTCGAGTTCGACCCGGCAACGGATCGACACGATCGGATCAAGCACCGAACCTTCGGCGCCGGTCAGCGCATCCCGGGTCATCGCCAGCGGCCGGGCCAGGGTGCGCCCGCGGCCGATGAAGGCCGAGCGGTCGGTCTCGTAACTGACCGCCTCCACGTGGCCGCCGTGGATCGCCATCAGATGGCACAGCCACGGGGCAGGATCGCCGGTGGCGCGCGGGCGACGGTGGCACAGGATCGCCTGCAGCGGGCGCACCAGTTCGGTCTGCACGAACAGCTTGCCGAACGCTGGATGCAATGCATCGGAGATGGCGCTGGCCAGCACCACTTCGGCATAACTGGTCAGCTCGACGATGCGCCGCGTGCGCGACCGGTTGACCAGGGTGGTCCGGCGCAGCTCGATGTCGTCCTCGGGCGAGACGACGATCTCGGCGTGCATCTCGATATCCTTGTCGCGGCGGCGGAATTCGGCGCGGGAATCGGAGAAGATTGCTTCGTAGCGAGGACCGGCCTTGCGCGTCGGCTGGTGGCCGGCGGACCAGTACTCGCCACTTTCAACATCGCGCACGTACAGGAAACTGCCCATGCGGTCGCTGGTCGGGTCTTCCTGCCAACGGGTGATCGCCATGTCGCCGAAGCGGCTGTAGCCTGCCCCGGCGCTGTTCAACATCACGTGGTAACGACCGTTCGACAACAATTGCACGGCCGGACGCGGACTGTCGGGGTCCCGGAACACGCGCAGCCGCGTCTCGGGCGCATCGGCGGATCCGGACAGGTGCGGCAAATCGGCCGCCTCCAGGAACTGCGCACTGGCGCGGGGCACGCGCTCCTGCAACAGCAGCAGCGTCGCGCGCACCTGCGGATCGGACTCGAACCGTCGTTGCATCGGCCGGCCGAGCAGCGCATTGCCCATTGCCAGCAGGGCCATGCCCTGGTGGTGCGCCATCCAGGAACGCACGATCGCGTGGCCCTGCCCGCGCGGCAGCCGCGCCGGGCTGTAATCGATCGCTTCGTAGTGGCCGAACTCGCCTTCGAAACCCTCGTCGGTCAGGCGACGCATGTTCTTGCAGGCCGCCACCGGTGACACCATCAGCGCCAGCGCCGTCGCGTATGGGGCGATCACCAGGTCATCGCCCAAACCGCGCTTGAGCCCCAGCCCGGGGACGCCGAAGGCGCGGTACTGGTAGTTGAGATTGGCATCGACGGTGTTGTATCCCGACTCCGAAATGCCCCAGGGCACGCCGCGTTGCCGGCCGTACTCGATCTGGCGCGCGACGCTGGCGTTCGCCGTCTGCGCCAGCAGGCTGCCCTCGAACGCGGGCATCACCAGGTGCGGCATCAGGTACTCGAACATCGATCCGCTCCACGACAGCAGCACCGGCTCGCCGCTGGTCCCGGCAAGCAGGCGACCCAGCCGGAACCAGCTGTCCTGTGGCAGTTGTCCCTGGGCGATCGCCACGAAGTTGGCCAGTCGCGCTTCCGACGCAAGCAGGTCGTAATAGCTCGTGTCGAGGCGCCGGTCAGTCACGTTGTAGCCGATCGACAGCAGGTCACGGCCGCGGTCGTAGAGGAAATCGAAACGCATCAAGGCCAGGCTGCCGGCCGTGGCAGCCAGGGCCTCGATGCGATCGATCTCGGCGCGCGCCGCATGCTGCGTGCTGGCCCCGACATCGTCGGACAACTGCAGCAGGCTTGGCAGGAACTGGTCGCCAGCCGCGTCGACTTCCTGTCCTGCGCGGTCAGCCGCGTCGAGCTGGATGTCGCTGCCTTCCGGTTCGAACCCGGGCAACAGCCTGTGCGCGCGATCATGGTCGGACAGGCATTCGGCCAGCAGCGATTCGCACAGCCCGCGTGACTGGCGCGAGTCATCGAGTGCTCCGCCCTCGATCAGCGCCGCCAGCGGCGCGGCCAGGCCGATGAATCCGCGGGCAGCACGCAGCGAGCCTGGCACGCAGTTGGCGCGCAAGGCGTCCACGGTCGATTGCAGGTCGACCAGGGCGGCGGGAAGCGAGCCAATCTCCTGCAGGTCATTGGCAACCAGTGCAAGCGAATCGCGCGCACCTTCCAGGCGAGCCAGGTTGAGCACCGGCAGTTCGGCCAGCTCCAGCAGGCCCGCGCGCAAGGTCAGCAGGTGGCCTGCGAGGTTGCCGCTGTCCACCGATGATACGTAGCGCGGTTCGAGCGGCTGCAGCGATATCGTGTCGTACCAGTTGTAAAAGTGCCCGCGGAAACGCTCGAGCGACTGCATGGTATCCAGGGTGCCCTTGCAGCGCGCAAGCACGCCGCCCATGCCGAGATAGCCGAAGTCGTAGGCGGACAGGTTGGCCAGCAGCGACAGTCCGATATTGGTCGGCGAGGTCCGGTGCGCAATGACCCGCGCGGGTGCTTCCTGCATGTTGTCGGGCGGAAGCCAGTTTTCGTCGGCGTTGGCATGGACTTCGAAGAACGCCCAGGTCTTTCTCGCCAGCAGGCGCAACCAGCTCGCCTGTTCTGCACCCAGGACATCGCGCGCGTCCTTGCGCGGCAAGCCCACCCGCCAGGCCAGCCAGGGCGCCAGAACCCAGAGCCCGAGCACCGGCAGGGCCGAGACCAACGACCCGGGTCGGAACAGGACCAGCAGCACGCCCAAGGACAGCGCCAGCGCCGCGCCCAGCCACAAGCCGCGCGGCTGCGACGCCAGGGCGTGCCCACCGGTGCGCTCGACTTCGCTCGAGGGACGCCACTGGAGCAGCAGCCGGCGTGACAACGCCACGCGCCACAGGCTGCGGATGATCGCGTCGAGGCTGTAGAAAGCCTCGTGCACAAGCCATGCGAGCTGAAACGCAAGGCGCGCAGCCTGACGGCCCGCGATCGCGCCGAGCTGTTCGAGGTGTTGCGGCATCGGCAATCCGCGCGGCTTGCGCACCAGGTCCAGCAACGCCACCAGGGTGGGCGGAAGCAACAGAACGGCAAGCACCGCCAGCGTCCATGCGCCGGGATTGGGCAGACGCAACCAGCCGAACACCAGCAGGAGCACCATCGCCGGCGGCACCAGGCTGCGACGCAGATTGTCCAGCAACTTCCAGCGCGACAGGGCCGACAGGGGATTGCGCAGCAGCGCGCCAGCCCGCCCGGCCACGCGCGGGAACAGCCAGGGCAGCAATTGCCAGTCACCGCGGATCCAGCGATGCCGCCGGCTCGCATCGCTGCCGTAACTGCCCGGGTATTCCTCGTACAACTCGACTTCGCTGTGCAGGCCGGAGCGCGCGTAGCATCCCTCGATCAGATCGTGGCTGAGGATCGCGTCGTCGGGGAATCGCTCGTCGAGTACGGCCTCGAAGGCAGCGACGTCGTAAATGCCCTTGCCGACGAAACTGCCCTCCAGGAATGCGTCCTGGTACAAGTCCGATACCGCGCGCGTGTACGGATCGATGCCCGCATCCCCACCGAACAGGCGCGCATACGGCGAGCGTTGCCGGCTCGACAGGCTGACGCCAACGCGCGGCTGCAGGATGCCGTAACCAGCCACGACCAGGCGCCGCTCGGGATCGATGCGCGGCCGGTTGAGTGGATGTTCCAGCGCCGCGACAAGTTCGGCCGCCGCGCCGCGCGGCAACTGGGTGTCGGTATCCAGGGTCACGACATAGCGCACGCCGGTGAGGCCGCGCCGGTCGCCGACCACGTGACTGAAAGCCGATGCATCGCCATGTTGCAGCAGTGCATTGAGCGCGCCGAGCTTGCCGCGCTTGCGTTCAATGCCGATCCAGGCGCCCTCACCCTGGTTCCAGACGCGTGGGCGCTGCAACAGGTAGAACGGACCGCTGCCGCCCGTTCCATAGGTCTGGTTCAGCGCCTCGATGCCCTCGATGCCGCGCTGGATGATGGCGGCATCGCCTGGCATCTCCGGTTCCGGCGCATCAAGGAAGTCGCCGAGCAAGACGAAGCGCAATTCGGGATCGCGGTTGGCCAGGTAACGGACTTCCAGCCCGTCAAGCAGGTCATCCACGCCGGCAACGCTGCCAAGCATGGTCGGGACCGCAACCACGGCGCGGGCGACGTGAGGGATGCCGGTGCTGAAATCCATCCGCGAGAGCGACCGGGTCGGCAACACCAGGGTACCGATCCAGTTGACCAGGGCCAGGGACAACTGGCTTCCGGCGAAGACGCAGAACAGAACCAGCCCCAGGCTGGCGGCGCGATCAAGCTGGTGTCCGCGCGACAGATACAGCAAGCCCAGGCTGACCACGGCGGTCAGCAGGGCAATGCTGCCAAGGTAGAACGGCAGGGCGTGCCGCGAACACAGCAAGCCGAGGTTGGCGCGCCAGTCACCGGCGGCGCCAATGCGCGCACGCAGTTCGGTAACGCCCTGGTCCACCAGCCAGTAGCCGACGTGGGCGCGCACTGCATCGTCCCGGTCAGGGTCGGGGCCGGACGCTGGCGATTGCGCCGCCTGGTGGGCCAGCGCAACTGCCATCCGCGCGACCTCGAGTTCTTCCTGGCCGCTGCGGCGGGCGAGGTTTTCGACAACATGGCGGTAGCGATCCCGGGTCGCGAAGTCCATCCGCGCGAAGACGCCGACCGGGTCGTCCGCCAGCTCGACCTCGACCAGGCTCAGCCCTTCGACAAACATGCGCCAGTCGATCGCCGACAGGTCGCGCAGGCTGCCGATGCTGTTGCCGATCGAGACCTGGTCCGCGGCCTGCTGGCGCGCTTCCAGCTGCACCAGCTGTTCCACGGTTTGCCCGGACTCGGCGACCCAGTGCTCGATCCAGTTCAATGGCATGCCGATACCGGGACTCTGCCCGATCAGCAACCGGCTCGTTTCCGCCACGAAGGAGCTCGATAGCGGCGGGTTGGAACGCGCCATGTCGGCCACCACCAGCACCAGGTTCTTCGGGTCGTGCTCGAGCGTATCGAGCATGCGGTCGGCCCAATCGGCAGCAAGGTCGCGATCGATCCGTTCCGATAGCACGCGGCCGGCGACGCGGCGCAGGTTCTCGATGAGCGCCAGGCGAAGCATGATCGGGATCGCCCACAGCTCGCCCAGGCGCAGCGGTACGGTGTCCTGGTAGGCCGAGACGAATCGGCCGAGGCGTTCGAGATCCAACCGCCCGTCACCGTGCGAGATCGCCTCCAGGGCGATGTCGTACACGCGCGGCATGCCCGCGCTGGGTCCTGATGCCAGGCGCGGCAACTCGCGACTGTAGGCGCGCGGCAAATGCCTGCGCGCGGTGTGGATCTGCTCTTCGATGAGGTAGAAATTGTCCAACAGCCACTCGGCGGCCGGCGAGATGCGGCGACGGTCGCCTTGTGCGTCGCCCAGCAGTTCACAGGCATCGAGCAGCACGGTTTCGTTTTCAGCCAGGCGCGACAGCAGCAGGTCCGGCGCCCGCTGCTTGGTGACGCGGTGACGCGCTGCCAGGGCACGGCCGTGGCGCTCCATCTGGTCGGCGCTGAACAATTCCGCGCGCAGGGCCTGTTCCGCGCCCAGCTTGCGCGCCCATGCCGCATTGCGCCGGAGCCGCGCGCGCCAGCGCGACAACCCTGAAAACAGGTTCAATCGTCTCACCGCCGGCCCATCCAGGCCACCGGCGCGGCACCGTCCTTCCGCATTGGTTCGCCCATCCAGTCAGCGGCGTTCATTTTCGCATCGGTACGTCGCCACCGCTCACCGATGGCAGTAATCCACCGGCGCGTGTTTATCCTGCACTCATCCCGAACGCGGTCGCGCTGTGTCAATGCGGGTTGCTGACGCCGTGTGGCACATGGCCTGCGGCGACGTGCCTTCGTGCGTTCTCGATATTTTGCCGTGAATCGTCGAAGAAGATATCGGCACCGAACGCCTGCAGGAACGGCCCCTTGTCGCGCCCGCCCAGGAACAGTGCTTCGTCCAGCCGCACGCCCCACTCGCGCAGGGTCAGGATCACGCGCTTGTGTGCCGGCGCCGAGCGGGCGGTCACCAATGCTGTCCGGATCGGCGAATCCTCGACCGGAAACGCGCCCTGCAGTTCGTGCAGCGCGGCCAGGAAACCGCGGAACGGACCGCCGCTCAGGGGTTCGTGGGCGCGATCGGCCTCATGGGCATGGAAGGCGGCGATGCCGCTCTCCTGCGATACCCGTTCGGACTCATCGCTGAAGATCACCGCATCACCGTCGAAGGCGATGCGCAACTGGTCGTGCACCCGCGCGGGTGCCTTGGCCGGCAGGATGGTGGCGGCGGCCACGCCGTCGCGCAGCGCCTCGCGCACGGACTCCGGATTGGCGGACAGGAACAATTGCGCGCCGAAGGGCTGGATGTAGGGCGTGGTCGGTGCGCCACTGGTGAATACCGCACGGGAGATCGGCAGGCCATGGTGCTCGATCGAGTTGAAGATGCGCAGCCCGGTATCGGATGAGTTACGCGACAACAGCACCACCTCGACCCGCGGCGCATCGGCCGGCGCGCCGGCGTTGAGGGCCAGCAGCTTGCGCACCAGCGGGAACGCGATGCCGGGCTCGAGCACGTCATTTTCGCGCGAGCGCTGGTGTTCGGCATACGCCGCCAGGCCCTCGCTCTCGAACAATGCGTGCCCTGTTTCGAGATGGAACAGCGCGCGGGCGGTGATGGCGACGGTCAGCATGTCAGCTCAGGAACTGCTCGTTGAGCATGCGCTCTTCGAGGTTGTGTTCGGGATCGAACAGCAGGGTGACGGTGCGGTTGAGCGACTCTCGGATCCGCACTTCCACCACGTCGCGGACTTCGTGCGAATCGGCGGTGGCGCTCACCGGCCGCTTGTAGGGATCGAGGACTTCCAGCCTGACTTCGGTATCGGCCTTGAGCAGCGCGCCACGCCAGCGGCGCGGGCGGAATGCGGCGATCGGCGTCAACGCAATCATGCCCGAGCCGAGCGGCAGGATCGGTCCGTGCGCAGAATAGTTGTACGCCGTGCTGCCCGCCGGGGTCGCGACGAGCGCACCATCGCAGACCAACTCATCAAGACGCACGGTTCCGTTGAGATGGATCCTGAGATGCGCCGTCTGCCGCGTCTGGCGCAGCAGTGACACCTCGTTGTACGCCAGCATCGTGAAGCTCGCCCCTGACTCCGTGGTGGCAGTGGTCTCCAGCGGCCGCAGCACGGCGGGTTCGGCTGCCGCGATACGCGCCGCCAGTCCGTCAGGTTCGAATTGGTTCATGAGGAAGCCGACCGAGCCCAGCTTCATGCCATACACCGGGCGGCCATCGCCACCGTGCAGATGCAAGGTGTGCAGCATGAATCCGTCGCCACCCAGCGCGCACAGCACGTCCGCGTCGGCTGGCGCGTGCTGGGCATGGACCGCGGTCAGCCGCACCAGCGCCGCCTGGGCGTCGGGCGTATTGCTGGCCAGGAAGGCGATCCGTGGCTGGGACGGCATGGACATGCGCACTCTCCTCGTATCGACAAGAGTAACGCAAGCACTCGCCCCCGCGCCCACGGCGCGGCTTCAGGTCGACGTTCGCCCGCGGCTCGGCTGCAGGTTGACGTTCGCCCACGGCGCGGATTCAGCCCGGAGCGCGTCCCCCGCCCATCGCAAGATGCGCGAGGCGGCGCGCGGCCACCGACAGCGTCGCGAAATCCATGCTGCGCAGGTTGCGCATGTCCGCGAACATGCCCAGCGTGTAGCGCAGCGCGGAATCGTCCCTGGACAACCAGCGCTGCACCAGGTGCGAGGCAGATTCACCGGGCTCGGCGGTCGAAAGCACCTGGCCGACGAGGGCGCGTTGCTGGGCCTGCAATTCATCGCGCAGCACGCCGCGCGCCTGGGCGTGCCAGCGACCCTCCACCGGCAGACGCTCGACACTGTCGAGCAGCCATTTGGTGTGCAGGGCATCGGCCAGCCCGAAATACACCTCGGCGACGTTGGCCACGGGCAGGCTGCGTTCGATCGCCACCTCCACGATATCCAGGCCATACGCCAGGTACGGCAGGCAGGACAGGCTGCGGGCAAGCGGCTGCGGATAGCCCTGCCGGCCCCACAAGTCCTGGTCGGCTTCGAATCCGGCCAGGTTGTCGGCGGGCAGGATGTCCGGCAGTACATCGCGCAACTCGGCGATCGGCGCAGCATAGCGCTCGGCCATGCTGGCGATCATCGAGATGTCGCCGGGCCGGTTGATCAGCCAACGGGTCATGGTCCGCTGCAGGTGCCAGATCGCGGTGAGCGCGGCGATCTGCGCGGCTTCCGACACCTTCAGGTCAAGCTCGTCGATCTGGGCCCAATAGGTACGCGCATCAAGCACTTCGCGACTGATCGCAAAGGCCTTGGCGACCTGCGACGCCGGCTCGCCGGTATCTTCCTGCATGCGCTGCAGGAAGGTGGCGCCCATGCGGTTGACCATGGAGTTGGTCACCGCAGTGGCGATGATCTCGCGACGCAGCCGGTGGTTTTCCATGTCCGCGCTATAGCGCTTTTGCAGCTCGCGCGGGAAATAGCGCGCCAGTTCCTTGGACAGGAACGGGTCCTCGGGAACGTCGGACGCCAGCAACTCGTTGAAGGTGACGATCTTGTCGTAGGACAGCAGCACCGACAGCTCCGGTCGGGTCAGCCCCTGGCCGCGCGACTTGCGCTCGGCAAGCTCGGCGTCGCTGGGCAGGAATTCGATCGCCCGATCCAGCAGCCCCTGGCCCTCGAGGGTGCGGATGAAGTGCCCGAACGCGCCCAGGCGCGCCGCGCTCATCGATTCCATCAGGCTGATCGACTGGTTCTGCCGGTAATTGTCATTGAGCACCAGCTCGCCAACCTCGTCGGTCATGCTGGCCAGCAGCGTATTGCGCTGCTCCATGCCCAGTTCACCGCGCTTGACGATGGCGCCGAGCAGGATCTTGATGTTGACCTCGTGGTCGGAGGTGTCCACGCCGGCCGAATTGTCGATGAAATCCGTATTGAGCAACACGCCGCGATGCGCAGCCTCGATGCGGCCGCGCTGGGTCATGCCCAGGTTGCCGCCCTCGCCCACTACCTTGCAGCGCAGGTCGCGTCCGTCCACGCGCAGGCCGTTGTTGGCCCGGTCGCCGACTTCGGCGTGGGTTTCGCCGGACGCCTTGACATAGGTGCCGATGCCGCCGTTCCACAACAGGTCCACCGGTGCCAGCAGGATCGCGTGCATCAGTTCGGTCGGCGTCATCTGTTCCACGTCGTCGGCGATACCCAGGCTCCCGCGCACGGCCGCCGACACCGGGATCGATTTGGCCGCACGCGGATAGATTCCGCCGCCTTCGGAAATCAGCGCGTGGTCATAGTCTTCCCAGCTCGAGCGCGGCAGCGCGAACATGCGCTCGCGTTCGGCGAACGACGCGGCAGTCTGCGGATTCGGGTCCAGGAAAATATGCCGGTGGTCGAACGCTGCCAGCAGGCGGATCCTGGGCGACAACAGCATGCCATTGCCGAACACATCGCCGGACATGTCGCCGATTCCGGCCACGGTGAAATCCTGCGACTGGCAATCGCGGCCGAGCGCGCGGAAATGCCGCTTGACCGACTCCCACGCACCTTTGGCAGTGATTCCCATGCCCTTGTGGTCGTAGCCGACCGAACCACCGGAGGCAAACGCATCGCCCAGCCAGTAGCCGTGCTCGGCGGAAAGGCCATTGGCGATGTCGGAGAACGTGGCCGTGCCCTTGTCCGCGGCAACCACCAGGTACGGGTCGTCACCGTCATGGCGCACCACGTCCACCGGCGGCACGACCTCGCCATCGACCAGGTTGTCGGTGATGTCGAGCAGGCCGTTGATGAAGCGCTTGTAGCAGGCGATGCCCTCGGCCAGAACCGCATCGCGGTCGACGCCACCACTCTTGTTCGGTGCCGGCGGACGCTTGACGAAGAAGCCGCCCTTCGAACCGACCGGAACGATCACCGTGTTCTTGACCATCTGCGCCTTGACCAGGCCCAGCACCTCGGTGCGGAAATCCTCGCGGCGGTCCGACCAGCGCAGGCCACCGCGCGCGACCGGGCCGAAGCGCAGGTGCACGCCTTCGACGAATGGCGAGTACACGAAGATTTCCCGATACGGGCGCGGCTTGGGCAAATCGGGCAGCTGCGCAGGATCGAACTTGAAACTGATGTAGTCCTTGTGCGTGCCGTTTTCGCCCTTGCGCTGGAAGAAGCTGGTGCGCAAGGTAGCGCCGATGGCGGTCATGAAGGCACGCAGGATTCGGTCCTCGTCCAGGCTTGAGACTTTTTCCAGGGTGATCGCCAGCGCGTCGCCGCAGGCATCGACCTGGGCCTCCCGATCCAGCGCCCGGTCGGCGCCCATTTCTTCAAGAATGGTTGCAAGTGGCCCGCGCTCGGCTTCCGGCACGACCGCGGTGAGCGATGCGCGCAAGGCTTCGCAGGTGCTGCGATCGGCGTGCTCGTCGCGACCCGGCTCGAAGCGCGCTTCGAACAGCTCCACCAGCAGTCGGGCGATCAGCGGGTAGCGCTCGAGGGTTTCCTCCATGTAGGCCTGCGAAAATGTCACGCCGGTCTGCTGCAGGTATTTGCAGTAACCGCGCAGCATCGCCACCTGCCGCCAGTCGAGCCCGGCGGCCAGCACAAGGCGGTTGAAGCCGTCGCTCTCCGCCTGGCCCCGCCAGATGGCATCGAAGGCCTGCTCGAAGCGGTCGCGCGCCGCAGCCACATCCACCCTTCCGGACAGGGGTTCGACTTCGAAGTCCTGGATGATCACGCAACTGTCGTCCAAGTCGAGCCGGTAGGGGTGTTCGCTGTTGATGCGCAGGCCGAGGTTCTCCAGCATCGGCAGTGCATCGGACAGCGCAATTTCGTGGCCAAGGCGGAACAGCTTGAAGCGCAGGCCGCCATTGCTGCCGTGATAAAGCGACAGGTGCAGGTCGCCCTGCCCCTCCAGGCTGTCCACCTGCATCAGGTCACCCGCGGCAAGCTCGGGGGTTACCGACTCGACGTACCCGGCGGGCAGTGCCTTGCCATAGCGCGTCGCGAGCCGCAGGCCGGCTTCCTCGCCGTGCAGCTGCACGAGATGATCACGCAGTTCGTCGTGCCAGTTACGCACGATGGCGACCAGTTCGGCTTCGAGTTTCGCGGTATCGGGCTCAACCTGCCGGCCTTGCCTGGGCCGGATCAGCAAGTGCAACTGTGCCAGTGGCGACTCGCCGATCTGCACCGCGGTGTCCAGCCGTTCGCCATTGAGCTCGCGCATCAGCAGCGCTTCGACGCGCAGGCGCACGTCGGTATTGAAGCGGTCGCGCGGGATGTACACCAGCGCGGAATAGAATCGGCCGTGGCGGTCGCGACGCAGGAACAGGCGGGTGCGGCTGCGTTCCTGGAGGCCGAGGATGCCCATGGCCGTGCGCGAAAGCTCATCGACGGTGGCCTGGAACAGCTCGTCGCGCGGCAGCGTTTCCAGGATATGGCGCAGTGCCTTGCCGCTGTGGCTGGCCTCGCCAAGGCCCGATGCCATCATCACGGCGTTGTAGCGCTCGCGCACCATGGGGATATCCCAGGGACGGCGGTTGTAGGCGCTCGAGGTGTACAGGCCGAGGAAGCGCTGCTCGGCGATGGCGCGGCCATTGGCGTCGAATTGCAGGACGCCGATGTAATCCATGTAACCGGGACGATGCACGGTCGAGCGCGCATTGGTCTTGGTCAGGATCAACGGATCAAGCGTCGTGCCCGTCGGCAGGTCGGACGCCGCAAGGCCGGCGAGTGGGCGTGGCTTGGTCTGCGCGTCCTTTCCGCGCATCAGGCCCAGGCCGGTGCCGGGAATCGCGCGCAGGCTGCGATCAGGCGTCACTTCGTATTCGCGATAGCCAAGGAAGGTGAAGTGGTTGTCGGCGGCCCAACGCAGGAATTCCTGCGCTTCGGCGCGGGTCGCCGCATCGGCCGGCATCTGCCGCTCGCCAAGGTCATCGGCGATCTCCACCATCTTCTCGCGCATCGCCTGCCAGTCATCGGAGGCGGCGCGCACATCGGCCAGTCCCGCGGCGATGGCATCACGCAACGCGTCCATCTGGGCGGCGTCGGTAAGACGGTCCGCATCAATGTGCATCAGCGATTCCGGCTCGCCCTGGCCGACGGCGACCAGCCGCCCGTGCGCATCGCGCTGCACCGGGAACACCGGATGCACGATGCCGTGCGAGGCGACACCCTGGGCCGACAACGCAATGCCGACCGAGTCCACCAGGAAACTCATGTCGTCATTGATGATCTGCACGACGCTGTGGACGCCGTCGAAAGCCTCGGCGGGACTGGGGTTGTAGACCCGGATCTTGGCGACGCCGGGCTCGCGCGAATCGGCGAACACGCGGTTGCTCAACAGCAGCGATGCCCAGGCTTGCGGGCTGCGCAACTCGAGTTCCTCTGCGGGAATCCTGGCGAGGAAGGCCTGCGCGAAGGCACGCATATCGTCTGCGCGATCCGCGGGAACGCGGGACGCGGCGATGACGACGATCGATTCCAGGGTGACCGGAGGCAGGTTGGGCTGTGCGCTCATCGCAGGCTCGACACTCAAAAAATGGGTGGCGAATTGTAAGCCTCAGGCCCGGGTCGGGCGACCTTTCCGTGACGCCGGTCGCCGTGCCTGGCCGGCGCAGCCCTTGCCTGGGTGCGCCGATGGCGGCTCCGCCAAGGTCTGCGTGGGTCGGCCTGGCAACGCGGCCGACCTGCCGCGACCCGCCTTCAGCGCAGGCCGGTCTCGTTGCGGGCGATGACCAGGCGCTGGATTTCGCTGGTGCCTTCGTAGATCTCGGTGATCTTGGCGTCGCGGAAATACCGCTCCAGCGGCATCTCCTTCGAGTAGCCCATGCCGCCGTGCACCTGCACCGCCTGGTGCGCAATCCACATGGCAGCCTCGGATGCAGTCAGCTTGGCGACTGACGCCTCGGTGCTGAAGCGGCCGTTCGGCTTGCCTTCGGCCTGCTGCTTGGCCCATGCCGCGCGCAGGGTCAGCAGCAGCGAGGCATCGAGTTTGCACTTCATGTCGGCGATCTTGGACTGGATCATCTGGAAGGTGCCGATCGGCACGCCGAAGGCCTTTCGCTCGCGGGCATAGGCCAGCGTCGCCTGGTAGGCAGCGCGGGCGATGCCAACGGCCTGGGAGGCAATGCCGATCCGGCCCGCGTCGAGCACGCCCATGGCGGTCTTGAATCCCTCGCCGGGTTTGCCGAGCACTTCCTCGGGCGTAGCGACATAGTCCTGGAACTCGATTTCGCAGGTGGCCGAGGCACGGATGCCAAGCTTGGGTTCGGTCTTGCCCCGGTGGAACCCGGGCTTGGCCGTATCCACGACGAAGGCGGTGATGCCGCGCGCGCCCTTGTCGGGCTGGGTCATCGCGAACAGGACGATGTACCTGGCGACCGGGCCGGAGGTGATCCAGCTCTTCTTGCCGTTGATCACGTAGGAGCCGTCATCCTGTGCCACCGCGCGGCAACGCATCGCGGTGGCATCGGAACCGGACTGCGGCTCGGTCAGCGCAAAGGCGCCGATCTCGCGCCCCTCGGCAATCGCGCGCACGTACAACTGCTTCTGCGCCTCGTTGCCGAACTTCAGGATGCCGTTGCAGAACAGGGAGTTGTTCACCGACATGATGGTGGAATGCGCGGCATCGGCGGCAGCAATTTCGATCATGGCCAGCACGTAGCTGATCGGATCCATACCGGCGCCGCCATATTCAACCGGCACCTCGATGCCCATCAGGCCGTTCTCGCCGAGCAGCCGGATGTTGTCGAGCGGAAACTCGCCGGTGCGGTCGTGGTACTCCGCGCTGGGTGCGATCTTCTCCTCGGCGATCCGGCGCGCGACGTCCTGGATCATCAACTGCTCTTCGGTGAACTGGAAATCCACGGTGACCTCGCATGTGTCGTATTTCAGCCACCCATTGTAACGAGTCCGGCAAGCTGGCCCGCGAAGGACGCGCGAAGGCCGCGGCGTCCGTTGCCAGCAAGCGCTTTCCTTGACGCCTGCGCGGCCAGCGCCTAACCTTCCATCTTTGAATCGGGATGGAAGGATATATGGACCTCGATGCCTGGTCCGCCTGCCTGCGGGTGCTGGCCGACCCGACCCGCGTGCGGCTGCTCGCCCTCCTTGAGCGGGAAGAGCTCACGGTCGCAGAGCTCTCGTCAGTGACCCGGCTTGCCCAGCCCCGTGTGTCCACCCACCTGGCCCGGCTCAAGGATGCTGCGCTTGTGCTCGACCGCCGCGCCGGTGTCTCGGCCTACTACCGGTTCAATGAAGAACGCCTCGAGCCCGCCGAGCGTGCCCTGTGGGAGGCGCTGCGCGCCGGCACCGACGATCCCCTGCTGCGCCAGGATGGTGACCGCCTGGTGACCGTGCTCGCAGGCCGCACCTCCGAGCACAACTGGGCCGATTCGGTGGCCGGCGACATGGAACGCCACTACTCGCCAGGCAGGACCTGGGAGGCGCTCGCGCGTTCCACCCTGCCGATGCTCGAACCTGGTGAAGTGCTCGATGTCGCCTCCGGCGACGGCGTGCTGGCCGGCCTGCTGGCGCCGCACGCGCGGCGCTACGTGTGCATCGACAACAGTTCCAAGGTGGTGCTGGCTGCCTCCGAGCGCTTGCGCAAGCTCGATCATGTCGAGGTGCTCGAAGGCGACATGCAGGCGCTGCCGTTCGACCATCCGCAATTTGACCTGGTGCTGCTGATGCACGCCCTGACCTACGCCGACAAGCCCGCCATGGCCGTTGCCGAAGCCGCACGCGTGCTGCGGCCCGGCGGCCGGATGGTGGTCACCTGCCTGGCCAAACACGAACATCGCGCGGCGGTACAGGCCTTCGGTCACGTCAACCTCGGCTTCACCGACCGCGAATTGCGCAAGTTCGCCGAAAAGGCGGGCCTAGAAGTCCAGGTCTGCGAAGTTGTCACCCGCGAGCGCCGCCCACCGCATTTCGAAGTGCTCAGCCTTCTGGCCAGCAAGCCATGAGCCAGTTGCCATGGAAGGACCCGGCCCGCGTCGCGGCGTTGGAAGCGGCGTTGTCCCGGCGCATCCTGCTGCTTGATGGCGCGATGGGCACGATGATCCAGCGCCACGAACTCGACGAGGCCGGCTACCGCGGCGAGCGTTTTCGCACTGGCTTTGACGCCTACCGCTTCTCGGAAGGCGATGCGCACCGACACGGTCCGGACTGCGGTTGCGGCAATGGCGAGCTGAAGGGCAACAATGACCTGCTCACCCTGACCCGGCCCGAACTGATTGCCGAGATCCACCGCGCCTATTTCGAAGCGGGCGCTGACATGGTGGAAACCAACACCTTCAACGCGACCCGCGTGTCGCAATCTGACTACGGGCTGCAACACATCGTGCCCGAGCTCAACCGCGAATCCGCGCGCCTGGCGGTGTCGGTCCGCGATGCCTGCGAGGCGGCGGCACCCGGGCGCCCGCTGTTCGTCGTCGGCGTGCTCGGCCCGACCTCGCGCACCGCGTCCATGAGTCCCGACGTCAATGATCCCGGATTCCGCAACATCACCTTCGATGCACTGGTGGACGATTACAGCCAGTCCGCCGCCGCCCTGGTCGAAGGCGGCGCGGACATCCTGATGGTCGAGACCGTGTTCGACACGCTCAACGCCAAGGCGGCCTGCTTCGCGATCGACACGCTGTTCGAGCGCCTCGGCGTGCGCCTGCCGGTGATGCTGTCGGGCACGATCACCGATCGCTCGGGACGCACGCTGTCCGGCCAGACCGCGGAGGCGTTCTGGTACTCGCTGCGCCACGCGCGGCCGCTGTCGGTCGGATTGAATTGCGCGCTCGGAGCCCGCGATTTGCGCGCGCACATCGACATGCTTTCGGAAGTCGCCGACGTGGCGATCAGCGCCCACCCCAACGCCGGCCTGCCCAATGCCTTTGGCGGCTACGATGAAGGCCCGGAGGAAATGGCCGGCACGCTCGGCGAATTCGCCCGCAGTGGCCTGCTCAATATCGTCGGCGGCTGCTGCGGTACGACGCCAGCACATATCCGGGCGATCGCCGATGCCGTGGCCGACTGCCCGCCGCGTCCGATCCCCACCCTGCGCCCGTACACCCGGCTGTCGGGCCTGGAACCGTTCGTCATCACGCCCGAGACCAACTTCGTCAACGTCGGCGAGCGCACCAATGTCACCGGCTCGGCGCAGTTCAAGAAACTGATCCTGGAAAACCGCTATGACGAAGCATTGGTCGTCGCCCGCCAGCAGGTTGCCAGTGGCGCCCAGGTGATCGACGTCAACATGGACGAAGGCATGCTGGATGCGGAGGCCGCCATGTCGCGCTTCCTGCGCCTGGTCGCCGCCGAGCCGGACATCGCGCGGGTGCCGCTGATGATCGACTCGTCGCGTTTCAGCGTGATTGAAGCCGGCCTGAAATGCGTGCAGGGCAAGGCGATCGTCAACTCGATTTCGCTCAAGGAAGGCGAAGAACAGTTCCTGGCCCAGGCCAAGCTGGTGCGCCGCTATGGCGCGGCCGTGGTGGTGATGGCCTTTGACGAACAGGGCCAGGCCGATACGCTGGAGCGCAAGGTGTCGATCTGCAGCCGTGCCCACGCCCTGCTCACCGGCGTGGCCGGCTTCGCCGACGAGGACGTGATCTTCGATCCCAACATCTTCGCCATTGCCACCGGCATCGAGGAGCACGACGGCTACGCGGTGGCCTTCATCGCCGCCTGCCGTGAATTGAAGGCGCGCTTCCCGCACAGCCATGTCTCCGGTGGCGTGTCGAACGTGAGCTTCAGCTTCCGCGGCAACAACACCGTGCGCGATGCGATCCACGCGGTGTTCCTCTACCACGCCATCCAGGCTGGCATGGACATGGGCATCGTCAATGCCGGCGGCCTGCCGATCCTTGACGACCTGCCGGCGGCACTGCGCGCCGCGGTGGAAGACGTCGTGCTGGCGCGCAGCCCCGATGCCACCGAGCGCCTGCTGGCCGAAGCCGAGAACCACAAGGGCAAGAAGGCCAAGGCCGAAGTGGAGGCCCTGGCCTGGCGCGAGCAGGATGTCGCCGGCCGCATCCGCCACGCGCTGGTACATGGCATCGATGCCTTCATCGAGGCCGATGCGGAAGCCGCGCGACTGGAATCAAGCCGCCCGCTCGATGTGATCGAAGGCCCGCTGATGGACGGCATGAACGTCGTTGGCGATCTGTTCGGCGCCGGCAAGATGTTCCTGCCCCAGGTCGTTAAGTCGGCCCGCGTGATGAAGCGTGCCGTCGCCCACCTCATTCCATATATCGAGGAAGAAAAACTGCGCACCGGCGACGCCGGCCGGAGCAAGGGCAAGGTGCTGATGGCGACGGTCAAGGGCGACGTCCACGATATCGGCAAGAACATCGTCGGCGTGGTGCTGGCCTGCAACAACTTCGACGTGGTTGACCTGGGCGTGATGGTGCCGATGCAGACCATCATCGACCGTGCCCGCGAGGACAAGGTGGACATCGTCGGCCTGTCCGGCCTGATCACTCCATCGCTCGAGGAAATGAGCCACGTCGCCAAGGAAATGAAGCGCCAGGGCCTGGATCTGCCATTGATGATTGGCGGTGCAACCACCTCACGCGCGCACACCGCCTTGAAAATCGCGCCACACCTCGCGCAGCCGGTGGTCTGGGTGAAGGACGCCTCGCGTGCTGTCGGCGTGATGCAGACCCTGCTCAGTGACGAACTGCGCCCGGCCTTCGTTGCCCAGGTTGCCGCCGATTACGCCGAAGTGCGCGCCCGCCACGCCAACAAGGGTGACGCCAAGCCGCTGGTACCGCTCGCGCGCGCCCGCGAGCGCCGCTTCGATGGTGGCTGGGCCGACTATCTGCCGCCGACACCGCTGCACCCCGGCGTGACTGTGTATGACGACGTGCCGCTGCAGGAACTGCGCGAGATCATCGACTGGACGCCGTTC